>DATLVQ010000722.1:0-4794 GCA_035577325.1 Bryobacteraceae bacterium
ATTGTCGGAGATACGGGTACGGCGCGAGCACAACCTCGATCTCATCGCAACGCTGCAGGCGGCGGAGGTACCGGATTTTGGAACTCAAGCACGCCTGGTCGGCGTGCACGAACTGCGTTGCGGGATGGTGATCAACGGTGAGGTTCGAGCCAAGAATGGTCTTCTGCTGTTTGCGAAGGGTCAAGAGGTAACCGAAGCGCTCATTGAGCGACTAAAAAACTTTGCTATGTCCAGCGGTGTTGTACAGCCATTTTCTGTTATTGTCCCCCAAGCCTGTGGAGCACAAGTGAGCGAACGTCCTCGGGGTTTCGACGTCTCCAACACTCACGGAAAGCCGGAGTCTCACTTCAACACTGGCGCAGGCGGCACGACGGTTCCGGAGCAAACCTCGAGCTGCGAGAGGCTGTGATATTGATCGGCGTGCAAGGTGCAGAGTTCCGCAAAATCTGGCGGCAAACTCTTTCTTTCCTGCGCACTGACACTTTGGCAGCCGCACAGTGTTGGCTCGCCAAAACCCGACTGCAGGCGACCGTCCATATCGGGCGGTGCAACTCGTTCTTTCGGGAGAGGAAGGCAGCGGCCAAGTCCAATGGAACCCGCAATCAGCGAGCATCCATCTTTCATACAGTAGTGGCTGACGCACAAATACACTTCCGTATGGGTCCAGCGGGCCGCACTGTCACCCACCTCCTGGTCAACCTCTTCTTGCTATTAGCCCTGGTGAGCGCTGCGAGGGCCCAGCCACATTCCCGACGTCAGGGTTTTGTTCTGACGAAAGTGGCGCAAGTGCGAGCTCTCTCCGCAGACCAAGCCAAAAACAAATATCGGATCCACCTCAAGGGAGTGATTACCTACAGCTCGCCGGAATACAGGGTGACCTTTTTTCAAGATGACACAGCCGGAATTTTTCTCTCACCGGAGCAGGTGGAGCCGCACCTCGGGGCGGGCAGCCTCGTAGTCGTCGACGGCAACACGGCACCGGGCGACTTCGCGCCGACAATCGAACACTGTAGAATTCGAGTCCTTGGTCGCGCGACCTTACCCCGCGCCTCACGGAAGAACATCGAAGAACTGCTGACGGGCAGCGAGGATAGTCAGTGGATAGAAGCCGGAGGCATCGTTCGTTCGGTGGTCCTCGAGGATCGCTTGCCTCCGGACATGCGAAGCGGTCCTCCTCAACTGGTGCTGGACATCGCGGCCGCGGGAAGGAGGTTTAGAGCCAGAATTGGGGTATTCCGCCGCGATGTGGATTATAGTCATCTTGTCGACTCCGTTGTCGCAGTCCGAGGAGCATGTGGCACCCTGTTTAACAACCGAAGGCAGCTGATAGGCATTCAGTTGTTCGTCCCCAATCTTGAACAATTAACCGTGCAGCAAGCGGCAACTGCCGACCCCTACGGGCTTTCGCTGCTTCCCATTAGCAGCCTAATGCAATTCAGCCTGGCTAGGGCCTCCGGGCGTCGCATTCACGTTCGGGGTGTTGTGACGCTTGGAAAATCGGGGTCATGGCTCTTCGTTCAGGACGATACCGGCGGGGTCGTTGTCGAGAGCGAGCAGGCGACTGACGTTGAGCCCGGCGATCTAGTGGACGCCATTGGTTTTCCGGCGGCTGCTGGTTATGCTCCGATCCTTCAGAATGGCAGTTTTCGAAAAATCGGTAAGGGCCGACTGCCGACGCCTCGATACGTCTCAGCCGCGGCCAATTCCTCAATTGATTACGACGCGGAGCTCGTCAAAATCAATGGCAGGCTGCTCGATCAGTCGCAAAGCGCCGGGTACCGCATCTTAACCATGCAGCTGGGCAGTTTCACGTTCACTAGCCGCCTGGAGGAGAAGGCTGTCACTGACCGCGTTCGTGGAATCCGCGAAGGCGGCCAATTGCAGCTGACGGGTGTGTGGTCCGTGGAGACAGATGAACATCACCGACCAGCGGCATACCGGGTTCTACTGCGCTCGGCCGAGGACGTTCAGGTCCTCAAAGCAGCTTCCTGGTGGACAGGACAGCGAATCATCGCTCTGTTGGCCGTGCTGGCGGGTGTAATCCTGATAGGCTCCCTCTGGGTTGCCGTTTTACGGCGACGGGTCGAGGAAAAGACCGAGGCCATGCGCGCCTCACTGGAATCTACAGCGGATGGCATTCTAGTCGTGAACTCGGAGAGGGAAATCGTCACTTACAATCAAAAATTCGTAGAAATGTGGTCTGTCCCCGAATCGCTCCTGCGCTCGAATTCCGATGAAGCCGTGCTCCAGTTCGTGGCCGAGCAGTTGAACAATCCAGACACATTCCTCAGCAAGGCGCGTGAACTCTACAAAGATCACGAAGCCAAGAGCGATGATGTGTTGGAATTCAAGGATGGCCGTGTTTTCGAGCGACATTCCGAACCCCAACGCATCAAGGGCAAAAGTGTGGGACGCGCATGGGGTTTTCGCGATGTGACGGAGCGCAGCCGCACACAGGAAGAGCTGGAACGAGCCAAAAACGAGGCCGAACTGGCCAATCGTGCCAAGAGCAACTTCCTCGCCGGCATGAGTCACGAAATCCGCACGCCGATGAATGGAGTCATTGGCATGGCGGATCTTCTTCTGGACACGGCGCTAACACCCGAGCAACGCGACTACGCGGAGACCGTTCGCAATTCCGGCGAAACCCTGTTGACTATCATCAACGACATACTCGATTTCTCGAAAATCGAGGCAGGTAAGATCTCTCTCGAGGCTATTGACTTCGAACTGGATGCAGCCGTAGAGGAGGCTTGTACACTCGTCAGCGCCCAGGCACACCGGAAAGGGGTGGAGTTGAATTTCGCGATTGGTTCCGATGTCCCTGCTCGGTTGATTGGCGATCCCGTCCGCCTGCGCCAGATATTGCTGAATCTGCTCAGTAACTCGGTTAAGTTTACACACCAAGGAGAGGTCATCCTGAGAGTAGAATCTCTCGGCGCCGAAGGTGACAACTCAACCCTGCGTTTTGCTGTGTCTGACACCGGCATCGGTATTGAGCCAGCAGTGTTAGACCGTTTGTTCCAGCCATTCACGCAGGCCGACGCCTCAACGACACGCCGTTTTGGCGGCACCGGTCTGGGACTCACCATTTGCAAAAGATTGGTAGAACTGATGGGGGGGCGGATTGGCATTGAGAGCCAGCTGAATTACGGATCCACATTTTGGTTCACAGTCACGAATCGCATCAGCGTCGCGCGCCCCCGACGTTCCGATCTCGACCTGCCCGGACTGCGGACGTTGATCGTGGATGATAACGCGACGGTGCGTACCGTGGTGCGATCGCAACTAGCGTTTTTCGGAATCACTGCTGATTGTGTGCCTGATGGACGAGCGGCCATCGAGACACTCGTCGAGGCGTTCAGAAATGTACAGCCTTACCACTCAGTCATTTTGGACCAGCAGATGCCCGAAATGGATGGCATTATGCTGGCTCGGGCAATCCGCTCGCGATCAGAGCTTGATAGCACAACACTCGTCCTCATGACGACACAAAACGAACAGTTGGACCCGGAAGTACTGGAATCGGCTGGTATTGTCGCCTGTCTCCGAAAACCGGTTCGTCTCGGTCAACTGACGGAGTGTCTGAAGAAAGCCGCAGGCCAGGCGCCTGCCATCCCGACGCATGCAACCTCTACCACCTCAAGGGTGCGCCTGGATAGGGCGAGGCCGGGTCCAAGCGTCCTTCTGGCGGAAGATAACATCGTCAACCAGAAGGTTGCAGTGCGCATGCTGGAGAAGTTGGGGTGCAGAGTGGTGATAGTTGACACCGGAGCGAAGGCGATTGATTGGTGGCAGAAGCATGAATTCGACTTGGTGTTGATGGATTGTCACATGCCCGAAATGGACGGGTTAGAGGCGACGCAAGAGATCCGGCGGCGAGAAGGTTCGGAGCGACACACACCTATCGTGGCGCTCACGGCCAGCGCTCTACCGAGCGATCGCGAAATCTGTCTGGCAGCAGGGATGGACGACTTTCTAACCAAGCCGGTGCGGCCCGGAGAGATAGAACGCCTGATTCAGCGCTACGTCCTCGACCAAAGGCCACGGTCTGAGGAATTAACCGCCAGAGTCGGCGCTGAAACGGGATTCGGCGCGGCGTTGGCGAAACTAGAAGTGGATCTTGGCTCCGAGGTTGTCCGAGAGCTGGCCGAGGATTTTACGATTGAGAGTACTCACATGTTGCAAACCATTCAAGCGGATTTGACCAACGGAGACCTGAATCATGCGGCTAAAACGCTGCATAACATGAAAGGTTGTAGCGGTACTTTGGGAGCCGAGGCGCTCGCCGCTTTATGCCTTCAGGTCGAATCCGATTGCCGAAGTGGAAATCTGGAGGACCTGCGGGGCGCACTTGCCCAATTGACTGAAGGGCACAGCGTGGCCCTGGCCCAGCTTGAGACTTCATACCCACGCGCAAAGACTTAAACGAGCCATCACGGCAATGCCGCGTGCGAGGCGTACCTGACATCGCGAACAGCCGTGTCGCCCCGCCGAGAGTCACAGCCTGTTCAATCCGGCGCTGCCGGAGGCAGGACTACCGTCCAGCTACCCGGATCAGCACCATCCAAGTTGACGAGAGTTCCAGCCTGCGACAACCTCGATCTCATCGCAACGCTGCATGCGGCGGAGGTACCGGATTTTGGAACTCAAGCGCGCCTGGTCGGCGCGCACGAACTGCGTTGCGGGATGGTGATCAACGGTGAGGTTCGAGCCAAGAATGGTCTTCTGCTGTTTGCGAAGGGTCAAGAGGTAACCGAAGCGCTCATTGAGCGACTAAAGAACTTTGCTATG
>DATLVQ010000723.1:0-2504 GCA_035577325.1 Bryobacteraceae bacterium
GGCGCCGTCGAGCGAACTTTCCTTCCGCTACAGCTTTGCCGACCGCAGTCTGTTCGAGCCGTTCACCGGGTCCGGATTTCCGCTCGTTCCTGGCTATGGCGACAACGTGCCGAGGCGCGCGCAAAACGTCATGCTCAGTGAGACGCATGTCTTCTCGCCTGTGTTGATCAATGAATTCCGCGCCGGATATAACCGCGTCTCCGCTGGCTCCTACCAGCAAAATATGGGCACGAGCATCAATCATGCGGTTGGGCTGCCCGATCTTTCGAACAATCCGCGCGACCTGGGGATGACCCTGATTCAGATCACTGGCTATTCTTCGCTGGGCGACGAATACAACAACCCGCAGCACAGCGCGTCCAACATTTTGCAATTCACCGATCAGGCAACTTACACGCGCGGGCGGCATCTGATCAAATTCGGAGCCGACATCCGCGACCTGCGGCAAAACGCCTATCGCGACGAGCAGGCTCGCGGGTTCATCGACTTTCTCGGCCTGATTACCGGCAATCCGCTGACCGAAATGCTGTTGGGACTGCCGACGGTGACGGGCGGTGCGCATCTGGACAACGCGCAGCACCTGCGAACCCACAGCGACTATTTCTTCGGGCAGGACACATTTCGCGTGCGGCCGGATCTGACGCTCTCTCTCGGCGTGCGCTACGAATACAACGCGCCGCCGGTGGATGCCGAAAACCGCGCCAACGTGTTCGATCTCGCGACGCAATCGCTGGTCAGGGTAGGGACAAACGGCGTTCCGCGCAGCGGTTATGAGCCTGATCGCAACAACTGGGCGCCCCGCGTGGGCGTGGCGTGGTCGCCGGGGAACCGCGGCCGCGTGTTTCGCGCCGGCTACGGGATCGATTACGATCAGGGCGCTCTGGCCACGGGCGAGGGGCTCTATTTCAATGCCCCGTACTTCGATTTCAAGTTGTATTTTCCATTGCAAGGGCTGCCACTGTTCCTGAACGATCCCTTTCCGCAGAACTTCCCGGTGCCCGTGCCGTCGTCGGCGCTGGCGTTCCAGCGCAATTTTCGCACGCCTTACGTGCAGCAGTGGAACTTTGGGATCCAACAGCAGATCGGAAAAAGCCGTGTGGCGGAGATCGCATACGTGGGCGCGAAAGGAACCAAACTTCTGGCCGCGCGCGACATCAACCAGCCGCATCCCAGCCCGCAGCAACCTAATTTACGCCCCGATCCGCAGTTCGCCGACATCAACATTCTGGAATCGCGCGCCGATTCGATCTACCACAGCCTGCAAGCGCGTTTTCAGCAGAGGCTGACCACCGGGCTTTCGGTGCTGGCTTCGTACACATGGTCGAAATCACTGGACGATGCCTCGAATTTCTTCTCGAGCGCGGGCGATCCGAATTTTCCCCAGGACAGCTACAACGTGCGAGCTGAGCGCGGGCGCTCGAATTTCGATCTGCGGCACCGGCTGTCGCTGAGCTATTCGTACGACCTGCCCACGCATCGCTTCGACCAAGCTTGGCTGCGCACCCTGCTGGGCGGCTGGCAGACGTTCGGTATTCTCACGTTCCAGACCGGGCGCCCGTTCACCGTGGCGCTACTGCCGAATTTTGACAACAGCAACACCGGGCAATCTATTCTGGGCTTCGGCGCCAACGACCGGCCGAACGTTGTGGGCAATCCGCATGTTTCAAATCAGACACCGGATCTGTGGTTCAGCACGGCGGCGTTCGCGGTTCCGCCGTACGGCAGTTTCGGCAACGCGGGACGTAATATTCTCGATGGGCCGTCATTCCAGACGATTAATTTTTCGCTGGTGAAGAACACCGCGCTGCGCGAGCGGATCTCGCTGCAGTTCCGGGCCGAGTCGTTCAATCTGCTCAATCGCCCCAATTTCGGCCTGCCCGATATTTTTGTCGGTTCGCCGACGTTCGGCCATATTGTGTCTGCGCAAGATCCCCGGCACATTCAGTTTGGTTTGAAACTGCTGTTCTGACCGGGGGCGGAGACGATTTCAGAAGCGGTCGGGCCTCAGAGCGGCAATATCCATCGACGGCGCGCCATCCAGGATGGATTCGGCGATCAGCCTGCCGGTGATGGGGCCGAGCGTAAGCCCTAGCATGCCGTGGCCGGTGGCGATGAACAAGCCGCGGTGGCCCGGCACCGGACCCACGACGGGCAACCCGTCCGGCATGCACGGCCGCAAGCCGCACCACTCGGAGCGGAACTTCGAATCGTCGACGCCATCCAGATAACGCATCGAAGCGTTAGTGAGCTGCTCCAGCCGCGGGCGGCGGATTTCGTGATTGACACCGGAAAATTCGAGTGTTCCGGCGTACCGCACGAACCCGTCCATCGGGGTGCAGAACACGGAGTTCTCGCCCAGCACGCAGGCTTGGCGAAGCGCGGGAGCGCCGCCGCGCGTGGAATCGCTGTCGCGGTGATAGCCTTTCCCTGCCTGTAAAGGGAAGCTCAAGCCGAGCTGTTGAATCAGAGCAACGCTGTAAGCGCCCATTGCGAGGACGACGGTC
>DATLVQ010000724.1:0-2461 GCA_035577325.1 Bryobacteraceae bacterium
GCCGTTTCCTGTTCCAGGAACAATCGGGCGAGATCCATGTCGCCGGGCTTGGTGATCTTGATGTTGCGGTCGCTGCCCATGACCACTCGCACTTCGACTTGCTCCAGGCGCTCGACCAGGCTGGATTCGTCGGTACCCACAAACCCGTCGCGCCGCGCGGCTTCGAACGCCTGCTTCAGCAGGTCGTGGCGGAAGACTTGCGGGGTTTGGGCAAGTACCAGACGTTCGCGGGAAATCGTCGAGCGAATTTTCGCGCCCGAGGCTTGCGCGCCGCTCACCTGTTTAACCGTGTCGACCGGAACGATGCCCACAATCGCGGCGCCATATTCGCCGGCTTCGTCTATGGCCTTTTCGATGATTTCGAGATCGATGAACGGCCGCACGGCGTCATGCACTGCCACTAAGTCCGTATCGGGGCTCACAGCGGACAGGCCACGCTCGACCGATTCCTGCCGGCTGTTGCCGCCTTCGACCACACGCACCGGCTTGTTGCGAATCTCGGCGCGCAGCAGCTCGCCAACGGATCCCAGATCCTCGCGCCGTAAAACGACAACGATCTCGCGCACGCGGTCTGATGCCGCGAATTTTCGAACGGTGTGCAGCAGAATGGGCGAGCCATCGAGCAGCATGAACTGCTTCCGGCTGGTGCCGGCGGTTTCGGCCGACATGCGACCCATACGCGTGCCGAGTCCTGCAGCAGGTAGTATGACGGCAACTTTCATAGCCATGCAATCATCGGTTTCGTCTCCTGCGGAGCGACGTGCGGCAGTCTCAGCCTTCGCCCACTACTTCGGCTTTGCGCTGCACCGGCCGCTCCTGCTTCTCGACGACTACGGCATGCATCCGGTCGTCGAATTTCCCAAAGATCATTTTGCCGGCCGTGGTTTGGAGCACGCTGGTTACGGCGATATCAATGGTCTTCGAGATCATGCGCTTGGCGTTATCCACCACAACCATAGTACCGTCATCCAGATAAGCCACGCCCTGATTGTATTCTTTCCCTTCCTTCAGGATGAATACACGCATAGTCTCGCCGGGCAGCACGATGGGCTTGAGCGAATTGGCCAGCTCGTTGATATTCAGCACCTGGACGCCGTGCAGCTGGGCGACCTTATTGAGGTTAAAATCGTTGGTGATTACTTTGCAGTCGTATACTTTGGCCAGTTCGATCAGCTTCATATCCACTTCGCGCACATGCGGGAAGTCATCCTCCACGATCTGCACGTTGAGATGCGCCATCTTCTGGATGCGCGCCAGGATATCGAGGCCGCGCCGGCCGCGGTTGCGCTTCATGGAGTCGCCCGAATCCGCCACAAGCTGCAGCTCGCGCAGCACGAACTGCGGGATCACCAGCACGCCATCGAGGAAGCCGGTTTCGGCGATGTCGGCAATCCGGCCGTCGATGATCACGCTGGTGTCCAGGATCTTAAAGGCTTTCTTGGGACCTTTTTCGCCGCCAAAGACGCCACCTAGCGCCGACAGGTTCAACATGTCGCCCTTGTTGGCGCCCACGACTAACCCGACATAAGTCATCCACAGCAGAAGAAGGAGCTGCAGGAAGTGGAGGGTGGGCGCGTTCTGGACGTTAATCCGGGCGAGCACCAGAGACATCAGGAAAGCGCCGATGATCCCCAGGATCGATCCGAATGCCGCCCCGATCAACCGCTTGAGGCTGACCTTCTCGACACGCATTTCGAAAAGGATGATGGTCGCGCCAACCAGCAAACCGCCAATAGCAGCCATCTGTGGAGGCAACTGGAAAGGCTGGAAGTAGTAGGCGCATCCACTGATTACGAGGATGAAAATGACGCGAACGACTGCAAGATCGAGCACAAATCACCACCTCCGGGTGGCTATAAATGAAGTAGCGACTTCCCCCGCACCCGGTTATCAGACCGCAATATCGCTGGAAGAGTATACCATTGGAAGTGCCCGAAATCTGCGGAATTATTGACGCTGCCGGTGTGAACGCTTCGGATCAGCACGAGCCGCTGTCACTTACGCTCCCGGCCGGCAGCATCTTGTTGGCCGGCGGCGGGGAGCCTTCACGGGTTCCGAAAGGGATGTTCATGCGAGTGCTCTTAAGAAAACGACTTCTCTTCCGCGCGTCACCAGGTGGGTGTAAACCCACCATCCGGCGCCTTAAAACGCAAAGCCGGCGCTAATCAGCCGGTAGTGAGCCGCAGGCCAATCACGGTACCGACGAGATTAAAACCCGCACCGCCCCGAGCTTCATCTAGGCGCCTGCAGGCAGCGTCAACTCCTTTCAGGCTGGCCTCGATCTGCCGTGGCCCGCAGGGGCGCAGGCTCTACCTGCCGACACGCGCAGCGAAGCTGCCCGTTTTTCTGTGGAAGCGGCGCGCCAGCAAGACCTTGGGACGCGCCCTCCAGGTGCGCGCAAGCCGTAAGGATCAATTGACGATCCGCTGAGAATAAGGGCTCCGACACCACGGCCCGGACG
>DATLVQ010000725.1:0-10290 GCA_035577325.1 Bryobacteraceae bacterium
ATCCACGAACGCCGATGCGGAGCGCGCATCGTTGTAGTAGCCGCTTGTGACCCAGGGCCCGCGCACCTGCACTTCGCCAATCGATTTGCCGTCCCAGGGCACCTCGCGTCCCCGGTCGTCCATCGCGCGGATATCGATGCCAACTACGGGCAGCCCCTGCTTGGCGCGCGCGGCAAAACATTCGTCTTCGGAGCGGCCATCGAAATTACACTTCAGAACGGAGACCGTGCCCACGGGCGTGGTTTCAGTCATGCCCCAGAGATGCCGCAGCTCGATGCCGTGCTCTTTCTGATAAGTCTCGATAAGTTGGCGGGGCAGCGCGGAACCCGCACCGACACCAAGGCGCATGCTCGTCACATCGAACGTTTCATCTTGCAGGAGGGTGTGAAGCCCAATCCAGATCGTGGGGACGCCGCCTGCAAAGGTGACGCGCTCGTCCTGAATCAGCTGCGCGAGATCGCGCGGCTGCGGGTGCTCGCCCGGCAGTACGATTTTCGCACCCGCCATAATCGCCGCAAACGGCGTGCCCCAGCCGTTGGCGTGAAACATGGGCACTACCTGCAGCACAACATCGCGCTCGCTCAGTCCGAACGTGTCGGCCATGGCGAACGACAGGCTGTGAAGATACAGGGCGCGATGGCTGTACACCACGCCTTTTGGATTTCCCGTGGTGCCAGAGGTGTAGCACATACCGGCGGCGCAGTTTTCGTCGAGCCCTGGCCACTCGTATGACCGATCGGGCGCGGCGGCAAGCATCGGTTCATACTGGTCGACTTCGCCGCCGATAATGACCAAGCGCCGGACACATGGTATACGATCGCGAATATTCTCGATGATCGGCAGAAGCGACGCATCAACGAAGATGACGCGGTCCTCGGCGTGCGCGATAATGTACGCTAAGTCGTCCGGCGAGAGCCGCAGATTCAATGTGTGGAGCACCGCCCCGTAACACGTAATCGCGAAGTAGAGTTCCAGATGCTGGTGCGTGTTCCATGAAAGAGTGCCCACGCGCTCGCCACGTTCGACCCCCATCTGCTGCAGAGCATAGGCCAGCCGGTGGGTCCGGGCACAATAATCGCGGTAGCGATAACGATGTGTACCGCCCGCTGTTCGCGTGACGATGTCTTTGTCCGGAAAAAGCCGTCCCGCACGCTCGAGGAAATGGCGCAAAGTCAGCGGATAGTCCATCATCAGCCCGTTCATGTGCACCCCCAATCTCCGAAACAGGCATTCGCGTTTGTGCTATTACGCAGACCTGAATACCTATTCCGCAGCCACTCCATGTTATAAGCGAATCATGACGCGTGCGCTCATCGCGTTCATTGTCGCGGGCGCGCTGGCCCTCGGAGCCACGGACGACCCACTGAGGACGCTCCGCTCAGGGCATCCGCGGCTGATCGTGCTCGATACGGATATCGATCATATCCGGACGCTGATCCAGCAGTATCCACTGGCGCGCAAGATCCACGCTGATCTGGTCAAGGACGCCGACAAGCTCATGACCACGCCCACGGTCGAATACAAGTTGGTGGGCCCGCGCCTCCTGGCGCAGAGCCGGCGTTGCCTGGAACGTGTCTACACGCTGGCGCTGCTCTACCGCCTCAATGGCCGGAAGCCCTATCTGGATCGCGCCATCCAGGAGTTGCGCGCCGCCGCCGAGTTCAAGGACTGGAATCCTTCACACTTTCTCGACACCGCAGAGATGACGCATGCGTTCGCCATAGCTTATGACTGGCTATACTCGGCGCTGAGCCCCGAGGATCGCGCCTGGATTCGCGCGGCCCTGGTGGAGAAAGGCTTGAACCCCGCGCTGGCAGCCTATGAAACGCAGGCGTCCTGGGTGAAGAGTCCCTTCAACTGGAACCAGGTCTGCAACGGCGGTATCGCTCTCGGGGCGCTAGCGGTTGCCGATGAGGAGCCGGAAAAGAGCCGCACGATCTTGCAGAATGCGCTCGATTCGATTCCGCACGCCCTGGCTTCTTACGCCCCGGATGGCGGATGGGCCGAAGGTCCGGGTTATTGGCATTACGGCACCAGCTATACGGTCTATCTGCTGGCAGCGCTCGAATCGGCGTTGGGCACGGATTTTGGATTATCCTCCGCCCGGGGTTTAGATCGCACGGGCCGCTTCCGTATCTACTTTAGCGGTCCCTCCGGAAAGACATTCAACTATGGCGACGCGCACGACCGCACGGATCCAGCGCCCGAAATGTTCTGGCTGGCGCACCGATTTTCGGAACCGGTATACGCCTGGCAGGAGCAGCGTCTTCTCGAAAACGGGGGCGCGCCAAATGCCTTGGATTTGATCTGGTTTCAGCCGGATGCGCGCAGTCCGAAGCAAGACAATTGGCCACTCGCCGCGATTTTTCATGGCGTGCAGGTGGCCTTTCTCTGGAGCGCGTGGGACGATCCCAACGCCGTCTTTGTGGGTGTGAAGGGTGGTGACAATAAAGCCAACCACGGCCATCTGGATTTGGGAAATTTCGTGATGGATGGTGGTGGCATGCGCTGGGCCCTCGACCTGGGCCCGGACGATTATAATCTTCCGGCCTATTTCGGGCCCAAGCGTTGGAGTTATTACCGCATGCGGACGGATTCTCACAACACGCTGACCATCGACGGCGAAAGCCAGGACCCCCGCGCGGAGGCCCCGATCGAAGCTCACTTTTTCTCTCCTGATCTTTCCTGGGTCGAGGTGGATCTCACGCATGCCTACCATCGCAAGCTCAAGCAACTTCGTCGCAAGATCGGAATCGCGCAGGGCCAGCAGATGTTCATGCAAGACGTACTGGAATCGGATGAGCCTGTCGAGGCGCTGTGGGGCATGCTCACGGACGCCGACGTCAGCTTGAATGGCCAGACCGCGGAATTGAGCAAGAATGGATGGACCCTTTCAGCCGAGATTCTTTCTCCCCGGCACGCGGTATTTGACGTGGTTTCGACGGCGGCGCCCGCGCCGCAGGCGCCCAATCCCGGCGTGAGGAAACTTGTCGTGCGGCTGGGCGAGAAGGTGACTGAGATGGACCTGAAGGTAACGATGACGCTGCACCGCACCGGGCAGCCGAAACCCAAGATCACGCCGAAGTTTGGAGCCTGACGTGCGCGCCGGGCTTCTTATTGCCCTTACGTTCACAATTGGCGGCTGCGGTGTCCCTTCAGTGCGCTTCCCGCGAGCACTCTACGCAGCGCCTCCCGATTTTGCCGCGCCCGATCCTTTGCGTGTACTCACGCGCCAGGTATTTGACAAGGTAAATCGCCAGCGACGGCTTCACGGTCTTCATGAGCTCGCATGGAACGCCGCAGTGGCGGCGCAGGCACGGCTGCAAAGCTCAAATATGATGGAGCACGGTTTCTTCAGTCATACGGATCCGCTGCGCGGCAGCCTGGCATCACGCCTGAACGGCGCCGGCATCATGTGGAGTCGCTGCGCCGAAAATATCTTCCGCGAGCAAGGCATGGACGAGCCTGCGGACGAAGCGGTTGAAGGATGGATGAGAAGTCCAGCTCATCGTGCCAGTATCCTCGATCCCTTGTTCACTCAAACAGGCGTTGGCATTGCAATTAGTGCGGATACCGAATATTTCATCACACAGATTTTCGTTCGTCCGGGTAAATAGGCGCACGGTACTGCATCATTTCGCCAACTAACGTGCTGGCAGTAAAAGCACAAACGTCTGCGCCCGACTCCCCGGACATCGATTCAGAATCTTAGTGAACGATCCACACTTCGAGCGAATTGTTGATATCGTCAACTGCCGCGAACCGAACTTCATCGTCTGAACCAGCCAGCGCGATGCCGAATGCTCCGCCAGCCTGCCCGCTCGGCCCAACCGTGTGCTGAGGCGTCACTCGCACAATCGTACTGCCGGTGCCTTGCAGGTTGGCGCCACTATTACTCACCGGCTACACATGAGGTTCGGGCGTCACGTTGTCCGCGCCCCCCAGGCAGACTCATCCTGTTCGCGTACTCACGATCTGTCGTGGAGTGAGATAATCGGCGTCGGAGAGAAATCTGAATGAATCGTCGACAGTTTCTGACAGGATCGGTAGCCGCCACCGCTTCGCTGCTCGCGAAAGTCCCGACGCACAATCAAAAATCTGCGCGGATCGGTATCTCGACGTGGAGTTTTCACAATCTGTTTACGCCCACGCACGACAAGGACGCGCCCCCGATTTCCGGCACACCCATGGACGCGCGCGACTTTCCGGATATGATCGCCGATCGCTACCACGTGCATGAAATGGAGATCGTCGCCCCCCACATTTCGCCTGAACCTTCGTATATTCGCGATCTGAAAGCGCGCTTGAATCGCGCGCATTCGCATCTGGTGAACATCCCGGTCGATATCAAAGAGCTCTGGAGCGCCGGAGGCCTCTCTGATACCGATGCGAAGGTCCGCGAGAAGGCCATTTCCGCGTGCACCAAATGGATCGATATCGCGCACGAGTTGGGCGCACGCTCCGTCCGCTGTGATCCCGGCAAAATCAACACCGCCGACCTCGCGCCCACTATTTCGTCATACAAGGCGCTGGCCTCCTACGGAGCATCCAAGAATATTTTCGTGATCATCGAGAACCACGGCGGCGTGGGCTCGGAGCACCCAGAAGAATTGGTGGAACTGTTCAAAGGCGTCGGCAAGAACTGCGGCGCGCTTCCCGATTTCGGCAACTTCCCCGACGAAGCCACGCGTCAGAAGGGGTTGAAACTGCTGTTTCCATACGGGCGTACCGTGTGCCATGCCAAAGGGTTGAAGTTCGACGACAAGGGCAACGAAACCATGTTCGACTTCGCCCAATGCGTGAGGACTTCGAAAGCCGCCGGCTTCAAGGGTATCTATTCGATCGAGTTCGAGGGAGAAGGCGATCCGTACACCGGCGTGCAGCACGTCGTCGACGAGTTGCTCCGATATCTGTGAGCATGCGTCCCGCTGCAGGGATCGCACGTTGCCAATCGCAGATCACCCTTTACTTCGCGTCCCGCCAGTTCTCGCCCACGCCGATGTCCGCAACCAGCGGCACCTCCAGTGGGTAGACGTGCTCCATTTCGTGCTTCACCATGGCGGAGAGTTGCTGCGTCTCTTCGGGCGGGGCCTCAAAGACCAGCTCGTCGTGCACCTGTAGCAGCATCGCGGCCTGAAGCTTATCGCTGCGCATGCGCCTATCAATGTGTACCATGGCCAGCTTAATGAGGTCGGCTGCCGTGCCTTGCAGCGGCGAATTTACAGCCGTGCGCTCGGCAAATCCGCGGGCGTTAGGGTTGCGACTGTTCATCTCCGGAATGGGTCGCTCGCGGCCCAGCAGGGTCCGCGTCACGCCGGTGCGCCGGACCTCGGCAATCGTGCTCTCGATAAATTGTTTCACTCCTACGTATCGTTCGAAATAGCTTTTGATGTACAGCTCCGCCTCGCCGCGCGAGATGCCGAGCTGCTGTGAGAGCCCAAACGGGCTGATGCCATAAACGATACCGAAATTCACGGCTTTGGCGCGCCGCCGGTCCTCCGGCCCCACCATCAGCGGCGGAATCCCCATCACTTCGGCGGCCGTGCGCGTATGAATATCTTCACCGTTACGGAACGCTTCCACCAACACTGCATCGCGCGACATGTGGGCCAGCAGGCGCAGCTCGATCTGCGAATAATCCGCTACGACGAGTTTCCAGCCGGGGCGTGGGATGAATGCCGCGCGAATCTCCCGGCCCAGTTCCGTGCGGATAGGAATATTTTGCAGATTCGGATTCGAGGAGGAGAGCCGTCCCGTGGCGGCGCCGGTCTGGTTGAAACTTGTGTGCAGGCGCCCTGTCCGCGGGTCGATCAGCGCCGGCAGCGCGTCGACATAAGTGCCTTTGAGCTTGGTGAGCTGGCGGTATTCGAGCACTTTGCGCACGATTTCGTGCTCCTCCGCCAGATCCTCCAGGATGTCGGCCGCGGTCGAAATCGTTTTCCCTTTGCCGTATTTCACGGGCGCGGGAAGCTTCAAATCTTCAAACAGCATGCGTCCGAGCTGCTGCGGCGAGCTGATATTGAACGGCTTGCCCGCCATCTCATGAATTTCGCCGGTCAGCCGCGCGATCTCGGTCTCCATAAGATCCGAGAGCCGTTTGAGTTCGTTGGAATCGATCAGAACGCCGGTCATCTCTACGCGCGCCAGCACGTTTGCCAGCGGCAGCTCGATGGTTTCATAGAGCTCGCGCAGACCGCGTGTGTCGATTTCTTGGCTTAAGTTTTCGTACAGTTCGAGCGCGTAATCGGCGTGCTGCTCGGGTGCCGCACCCAGCTTCAGGTCCAGGCGCCGGTGCGCCAGCTCGTTGAGCGTACAGCTCCCCGGGTCCGCTTCCAGAAGAAATGCGTAGAGCATGACATCGTGCGCAAACCCGCGCGCTCCCACGCCCAGCTTGGCGAACGCCAGCAAAACGGATTTCACATCGCAGGTGATCTTGGGACGTGCCGCATCTTCGAGAATCGGCCGTAGCCGGTCAATGAGTTGCAGTGGCACCGCGCGCGCTTCGCCCCGTTTCCAGGCCAAGCCTACGGTATCGAGGGCGAACTCCCCTTCAGCGGACTTGTCGATCGCGACAGCCATCGCGGCGCCCGGCGGAATCGCCGCCAGCCATGCGTCCACGGCTTCCGGCGTGCCGAGCGCCTGATAATCGCGCGCGCGCGTGTCTTCGCTCGGCCCCAGGTCTTTCAGATGGCTATGAAATTCGAGTTCCTTGAATAGCGGCTTCAGCGCCGCGAGATCCGGTTCCTGCGCCTTCACCATCGCGACGGAAAACTCAATCGGCACCGCCGTTTCGATGGTCGCAAGGCGCTTGCTCAACAGGATGCGCTCGCGATTATTCTGCAGGCTCTCGCGGTACATTTTGCGTTCGACCTCGGCGGCGCGGTCGAGCGCGGCTTCCACCGATCCAAACTTGGCAATCAGATCAGTCGCACCCTTGTCGCCGATGCCGGGAGCTCCCGGAATGTTGTCGATCGAGTCGCCCTTGAGAGCCAGCAGGTCCGCCACCTGCGAAGGTTGCACACCCATGAATTCGGCAACTTTGGCAGGATCGTACCAGGTGTCGTCCTTCGCCGGGTTGAGCATGGAAGTGCGTTCGGTAACCAGCTGCAGCATGTCCTTGTCGCTGGAGACGATCACTACATCGAAGCCGGCCTCTTCGGCGCGGCGCGCCAGGGTGCCGATGACGTCGTCCGCCTCATAGCCCCGAAACTCGAGAATGGGAATCCGCATGGCTTCGAGCAGCCGGCGCACGTAGACAATCTGTTCGCCCAAATCGGGCGGGGCCTCGACCCGGTTGGCCTTGTATTCGGCGAACTCCTGCTCGCGCAGCGTCGGTCCGATGCTTTCAAACACGGCCGCAATGTACTCAGGTTTGTAGGTCTTCGCCAGCTTGCGCAGCATGTTGGTGAAAATAAAGACCGCTTCGGTCGAAAGACCAGTCGACGTCCGCATGGGCGGCACCTTGCTGCGGGCGCGCGCGTGGTAGGCGCGGAAGATAAACCCGTACGTATCAATTAGGAACAGGCGAGGATGAGGCACGGATTTCCATCATATATCGCGTAGCATGGATAGCGGTACTTCCGCCACAGTTGGTGCTGCAATGTGTGGCTTTTTTGCATCGGCCAATTTAACCGCATCGTTTATAATCATAGTGTTACAGTTTGGTTTTGCGATTGCTGTTAACAAAAGTTCATGCGAAATATGCCGCCTTGCCCGGAGCGCCCCGGTGCGCTTTGAAACCACGATCCAACGCCCCGTGGAAGCTAAAGGGGTTGGGCTGCACAGTGGGGTTCCGGTTTCGATTCGCGTCTTGCCCGCGCCAGTTTCTACGGGCATCGTTTTCGTGCGGACCGATCTCGACAACTTCCCGATCTCGGCGAGCTGGCGCCACGTGGCGCGCGTGAGTTACGCGACCAGCCTGATGCGGCAGGGCGTGCTGATCTCGACGACCGAGCATCTGCTCAGTGTGTTCTACAGCAGCGGCATCGACAACGCCTACATCGAAATCGACAACCTGGAAGTCCCCATTCTCGATGGCAGCGGTCTGCCATTCGTCGAATTAATTCGCCGGGCGGGGGTGCGGCAGTACCGGCGGAAACGACGCTACCTACGGATTCGCCGGCCGATTTCGGTGGAAGACCGCGGCAAACGCATCAGCATCCTGCCGGACGAGGCTTTCCGGCTCACGTGTGAGATCCGATTCGACCACCCGCTTGTAGGACAGCAGGCACTCGAAATGGAAGTCACGCCAGAGCGCTATGCCACCGAAATTGCCCCGGCGCGCACGTTCGGCTTTTCCTACGAATTGGACCAGATGCGCAACATGGGGTTGATTCGCGGGGCATCGCTTGAAAACGCGGTCTGTTTCGATCGGGAAACGGTCATGAATCCCGAGGGCCTGCGTTTCCCCGACGAGTGCTGCCGGCACAAAGCGCTGGACCTGATCGGCGATCTCGCGTTGATTGGCAAGCCGCTGCTCGGCCACGTGATCGCCGAGCGCGCGGGGCACGCCATGCACGCGCAACTGGTCGCGCGCATTATGTCCGATCCATCGCTTTACGAGATCATCACCTTCGACCAACTGGCCACGCGCGTGGCGCATGCGTTGATGTCGTGATCGCTGGAGTACCCGTCATTTTCCCGGCGGTGCAAGCCTCGCGTTCCACGAAGCACCGCCAAATCGGGCCGGCAATTTCTGGTTGGAGACGAGACGTGCGAAGCCACAGCGCGGCGCAAGTAAATGGGTCGGAAAAAATTCAAGTTCGATGTGCCGAAGGAAATCCGTAAACTGGCCAGGGAGCGGGTGGGGGCCGTACCGTCAGCGCGCGTGATCGTGCCCAAGCTCGATCGCAAGAAGCCCAAGCACAAAAAGAACCTGGAAGAAGAGGGCGTGTAGCCGCGGTCAGACCGCCCGGAATAACCGGCGCCGCCGCGCAGCCCATTCGTCCTGCGAAAAAACATGTGGGCCGACCTCGATCATGCGCGGCAAAAGGTTAAATACCGCCGCCGGACCCCATTCGCCGCCCCGGCGGTTGCGGAAGCCGCGGTCGTTTAATTCAGCCGCCACTTCGGACAGCGTCCGGTCCTGCACGATCAGTTCGAGCATCAAAAGCAGCGACTCACGCTCAGTCGGATGCGCCTCCAGATGCACGCAGTCGTCGGCGACTTTCAGGCCGTAAGGAATCTCCTCGCGCGTTTCGGTTGATACGGCTTCGGCGCTCGCCTCGCGAATCCACTCGACCGCGGCCAGCCGCCACCCCGCGTCGATCTTCCGCTTCCAATAATCGGGAGCCGGCGGTGCCGATACTTCTTCACGAACCCGTTCCATCTTTGCCATGGCGCCTCCTGGTATTCAAGGGCTCGGTAGAGGCAGCAAACCAGTTGCCACACGGCGGCTTTACGGCTGTTACACTTGCACGGCATCACTGCCCAGGTCTGTTCGCTCGTGGGACTTCCCGTTCGGTGATGGGACGTACGAATTTCGTTTACGCGGACACGGCTCCGTGTTAGAAACGGGTATGCGAACCAGATTCCTAACCTTGCCGCTGTTCGCCGCGCTGCTCGGCCTGGCGCTGGCACAGGCTCCCAAATCCATAAGCGGCTTTCAGCCGGAGTTTCTCTTCTCGTTTAACGATGCGGAAGCCAAGGTGTTGAACCTGGCGAAAGCTATGCCAGCCGAGAAATATTCGTGGCGGCCCGGACCGGGAGTGAGGTCAGTCAGTGAAGTGTACATTCACATCGCTAACGGCAACCGGCTGCTGCTGGGCATGATCAACGGACAGCCGCCGCGCGAGGAATTCATGAAGCTGGTGGCGGACAACGAGCAGCGCGAGAAGACGATCGCGGAAAAGGCCAAGGTTGTGGCCGACCTGGAGGCGTCGTTTAAAGAAGTCCACAACGCGCTTGATGCCGCAGCTGACTCCCAGCTTTCAAAATCAATTAGGGTCTTTGGCGTGGACACAACGCCGCGCGGGGTGTATATGATTATCTCGAATCATGTGAGCGAGCATCTGGGCCAGTCGATCGCCTACGCACGCATGAACGGCATCGTGCCGCCATGGTCACAGCCGGCGACCAGCCAGTAAAGTCGAGCTTGGACCGGCGTGTTCTTGACCGCTACTTTTCCTTGCCGACATGCACCATCAGCGTGCTCATGTCTTCGGCGTGCTCCTCTTCCTTGGCTAGTATCCCTTCCATCAGGCGGCGCGTGGTGGGATCCTTGTCGCCGAAATAGCGGATCATCTCCGAATAGGAATCGATGGCGATGCGCTCGGCCACCAGATCTTCCTG
>DATLVQ010000726.1:0-6272 GCA_035577325.1 Bryobacteraceae bacterium
GAGGCCCATAAATCTCGCTCTTCTTGGGCCTCGCGCTGCTGGGAAAACGAGCTTTCTTAACGTCATCCAATATCAGTCGGAAGCACTAGGCTACTGTCCCGTCAGGATCGATCTGAACGAAGGGGACATTAACCAAGAGCATGATTTTTTTTTCAAAATCCTAGACTCGGTTATTAACGCTGTCTGCGAGAAGGGCGCCTTCGGCGGCCTGAATGGTCGGACGTACGATGCGTACTTGGCCACGGCCTATAGCTTCCAAGTGCCAGATGATCGAACGTTTTGTCCTTTCCTCTTTCCAATACAGTACGCAAAGGTTAAGGCGGCGGGCAGCGCGGCCTATGCTTGTGTGTCTGACAACAGTCTTAAGAGGGACCTAGCAGCGATTTACGACGAGCTAAAAAAGCCGATCGTTCTACTATTTGACGAATGCAACGTCCTCGTTCAGAGCCGCGTACTTCTGGAAAAAATCCGCAATCTATTCATGAATACGAAGGGCTACATGCTAGTGCTTACTGGCACGCCTGATCTGTTTCCTTTAATAGATGATGTATTCTCGCCCATAGTACGCCAGTTCAAGAAGATCCAAATCGGGCCATTTAAAACACCCGCCGAAACGGCCGCGTGTATCAGGCGTCCGCTTGAAGTTCTCAAGACTGTCGACATCAGCGAAATAATCGACCTAGACGAAGACTCGGATACTGTCCGCGAAATACACGAACTGGCAGGCGGCAAACCATACGAGATCAAACTGATCTGCCATATGTTATTCCGGAAACTTCAGCAGGACAGAGCGACACGAATGCTCCTAACTTTTTCAGTGTTGGAGGACGTTCGCCAGGAGCTGGAGAATTTTCAGGATGTGTCCGCAAGGCCCGTTCTTGCGAAAATCCAGAGCTTCAACGCTCGACAGCTTTCGGCCCTCGCGTTGCTACCCTCAGGTGAGGGGCAACTCTCCTTCGAAGACACTTGGACTCTGCATTACGCTGTCCATGGCGCCAGATTTTGGAGTCGGGAACAACTCGAGCAAGAGTTCCGACTATTACTCGACTCAAAAATAATAGAGGTTGACGTCCAACAGCGAATCAAGTTTATCGGAGATGAATTTGACAAAATATACATAAAATATCTAGCCAGAGAACGGCGCGTTCGATCAAGGTTCTGGAGCAGTTCCATCGGCGAATTTGTGGCGACACAACTGGAGATGATTCCCGTTATCCGGAAGGCCGCGCTCGCTCGATTCATCGCCCCAGCCCGTTCCGGACATGACATTTCGGGCCTGATTACAAAGCTTACGACACCAGACGGCAAGGATCCGTACGAGGAGCAATATCTGCTCACCGAAATGGCATACAAATGGATAGTCTCACGACCCCAAAACGAGGATTTTCGCCTAATCACGCTCGAGATTACCTTTGCCGAGACAACTGTCTCCTTCTGGTTCGATCCCGAAGCAGGCGGGGGTGGCAACCAAGATGAGTTGCTCGACAGATTGAACGGACTCGTAAGCCGGTCTGAACGAACAGCGTGGCGGGCATCGGTGCATGTGGTTGTGGTTCGTTCTCCTGGCGTAGAGAGCTTAGCGGCGCAGGTACTGACTTCAGCAAACCTCGGCGTCAGGCGCGACTTGGCACTATGGCACTCGAACCAGCTTGGTCTGCGCTACACAGAGAAGGATCTCGTACACGCGCGGCTTCACGCGGATTTGGCGGTTCGGTACGCCAGAGAGAACACGCGCGTACGCGCGAACAGCGGGTACTTTGCGATGGCCGACGGAAACCTAGAGTTGGCCGAAACCCTTCTGGTCAGCCCGTCCGACGACTCCAGCACCGGCCTCCTCGTCTCGTACAATCTAGCGATGTTACGAAGCAAGCAGGGGCGCATTGACGAAGCTAGGGGAATCCTAGAGTCGCTGGTCACCAAGGCGCAGACCCTTCCCAATCCATGTGTTTGCCTATTCGTGCCCACGCGGAACGGCAGCGTGATTGAGCTAGTAGAAGAGCGTGGGAATTTGCAGTTGGGAGAAGTCGCAACACGGGCCATCCAGGTACTTCGCAGCAGCACGGATTAGCCGATTCTTGCCGCACGCCTCGTCCGTCCCCGCTACAATCGAACAAGCCCTCATGTCCACTCCCACCAAGGCCCCCGGCGTGCGTCAGTTCTTCTCCCGGCACGGGGCGCTTTCCAAGTGGCATCCGAATTATGAGTTTCGGCCCGGCCAGCTCGAGATGGCCGAAGCCGTCGAATCCGCTCTCGCCGATCGCAAGCACCTCATGGTCGAGGCCGGCACCGGCACCGGCAAAACGCTCGCCTATCTCGTCCCCGCCATCCTCTCCGGCAAACGCATCATCGTCTCCACTGGCACCAAAAACCTGCAGGAGCAGCTCTTCTTCAAGGACATCCCGTTTCTCCAGAAACATTTCCCGCGCCCGCTACAAGTCTGCTACATGAAAGGCCGCGGCAATTACGCTTGCCGCCAGAAAATTTCCGACGCCGAAAATGAAGCCGTCCTCGACGGTTTCGAGGAAGTCGCCGACTTCCAGATCATCCACCAATGGGAGAAGACCACCGAGTTCGGCGACCGCGCGGAGATTAAGACGCTGCCCGAATCCAGCTCCGCGTGGACCAAAATCGACGCGCGCCGCGAGCTTTGCTCCGGCCAGAAGTGCCCGCAATTCGACCGCTGCTTCATCACCCTCATGCACCAGCGCGCCGCCGAAAGCGACATCATCATCGTCAACCATCACCTGTTTTTTGCCGACCTCGCCATCAAGGACGATGACATCCCCGGCATCCTGCCCGATTATCACGCCGTGGTCTTCGATGAAGCTCACGAAATCGAGGATGTGGCCGGCCAGTACTTCGGCGTGCAGGTCAGCAACTACCGTTTTCAGGAGCTGCGCCGCGATATCGCGCGGATTTCGCGGCTGAAACAGTTCGGCTCGCCCGAACTCGACCGCATCACCGAGCGCCTCGAGGAGCTGGCCGAGCTTTTCTTCTCGAAATTCCCGAAAACGGAGGGACGGACAGGTTTTGAGGGCCGCGCCGAGTTTCTCGACGTGCACTTGATGCCGTATACGGAACTGCTTGCGGCTCTGGAGCTTACGCGCTCACATCTAAAGCTCTTGCAGAACCAGCCGGACGAGGTCAATCCGCTCATCCGCCGCACCGATGAGCTAATGTCGAGCTTGAAGTTTGTCCTTGAATCCGAAGACAGCGACTTCGTTTACTGGATCGAGCGCCGTGGCCGCGGATGTTTCCTGCAGGCCACCCCGGTCGATGTCTCGGGCATCCTGGCCGAGCGCCTTTTCGACAAACTCGATACCGTGGTCATGACGTCGGCGACCCTAGCCGTTTCGGGCACTTTCGAGTTCGCCAAAACCCGCCTCGGCCTGCCCTACGCCCGCACGCTGGTCGTGCCCGGCCATTTCGATTACCGCAAGCAGGCCCTGCTCTACGTCCCCCAGCAGCTCCCCGACCCGCGCGACCCCGCGTTCACCAAAATGGCCGCCGAGGAGATCGTCCGCCTCCTCGAGGCCAGCCGCGGCCGCGCCTTCGTGCTTTTTACGAGCAACGCGCAAATGCGCCTGGTCTACGATCGCGTTTCGCTCTCCGTCGAGTTCCCCACCCTGATGCAGGGCACCGGCCCGCGCAGCGCGTTGCTCGAAGAATTCCGCGCCACCCCCAACAGCGTGCTCTTCGCGACGGCTTCGTTCTGGCAGGGCGTGGATGTGCCGGGCGACCAATTGAGCTGCGTTATCATTGATAGGTTGCCGTTCGCCGTTCCCAGCGACCCGGTGGTGGATGCGCGGCTGCGCAAGATTCGGGAAGCCGGTGGAAACCCGTTCTACGATTACCAGGTCCCGCAGGCCGCCATCGCTTTGAAACAAGGATTTGGCAGGCTGATTCGTAGCCGGTCGGACCGCGGCGTTCTGGTCCTGCTGGACAATCGCATTTCGAGGCAGCGTTACGGCCAGGTCTTTTTCGACAGCCTGCCCGATTACGGGTTCACCACCAATTTTAGCGACGTGGAGAAGTTTTTCGATGTTTGAAGTTTCGGTGGAAGAGACATTCGCGGCGGGTCACGCCCTGCGCAACTATCGCGGCAAATGCGAGAACGTGCACGGCCACAATTACAAGGTGCAGGTGACGGTGGAAGGAGAGGAGCTGAATTCGATCGGCCTGCTGGTCGATTTCGCCGACATCAAGAAGCTGATCCGCGCTATCGTCGGCCGCCTGGATCATCAGTTTCTGAACGATCTCGCCCCGTTCGACGCCATCAACCCGTCGGCCGAGAACATGGCGCGTTATTTTTACGACGAGATCAGCAGCGGACTCCAAGCCCCCGGCCCGCGCATCCGCGAAGTCAAAATCTGGGAAACCGACATCACGTCCGCCACCTACCGGCCGCCAGCCCAATAGCTATTCCTGCCAGTAGCTGACCAGCAGCCCTTCGCCCGCCACGTCCATGTCGATGTAATACGCCGAAAGGTTCAACACATCGGCATCGTCTTGGGATTCGATGTAAAAGGCGTCGGAAATGCCCCCGGTGGGATTGGGCCACAGCACGCGAATGACGTTCGCCAGGGTGGCGCGCACCATGCCGCTCTTCCCGATGTAGCCTTTCCCCGTAAGGCCGGGAATCACCTGAAACAGGATCTTGGCGGCGCGCGCGGTCGGATCAGCCGAAAGCGGCACAGGCGTGCCGGGCGTGGCCACATTCATTCGCCCCAAAGCGGTTACGTTCATCAGGACTCCTCACCCGCATGTTAGACGGACGAGTCGCATTGCCCGAGGCACACCGCGCGTAAGTGGCTTTCTTTTTAACGAAAAAAGCTAAAGTGAAACTGGTGATCGGCCCGTTCAGCGCCCGTAGTAGGCGGCATTTCTGGGCGTGAAATCGTTCCACTTTGCCGGGAGGTCATCCAGCGCGAAAATAGCCGACACCGGGCAAACCGGGACGCAAGCGCCGCAGTCGATACACTCCACCGGGTCGATGTACAGCATCTCCTCGGTAGCGAACTTCGGCTCGTCTTTCTTGGGGTGGATGCAGTCCACCGGGCAGGCATCGACGCATGCCGTGTCCTTCGTGCCAATGCAGGGTTCCGCAATGATGTATGCCATGTGTATTTTCCCGTGAAGCATATAGATAACACAAGGTTGGAGAAAACACAAACTGGGCGCTGGCCCGAAGAATGGGATGCGGCGCGGAGAGCCACCCGCTTCCCGGTGCCGCCCCGTGAAACGAGGACGGCTGAGAATCGTGTGTCGACTTTTCTGCCCGACGAAATCAGCGATGCCTCGAAGAAGTTTCTGTTGAACTGCATTAGTACGGCGGGTTTCGGCTCAGTCGAGTTCTGCTCGAATTTACAGATCTGCTTTCCACGATTCTCCGCACTTGCCCTTCCTGGTACGCACGACGATGCTGCGCCTGCGAATCAATTGATCATCTTGCCCTTACCATTGAGCGAATGATCGCGCGACGTTTTACGTAAGGACTAATCCGGCAGGAGAATACCTTAGCCTCTTATATTTTGCTGTCCCTATATTTTGGAAGATTTGCGACTCTATCCGGATTTATGGGCTTTCTGCACATCCGCACTCGAGTCAGCGTCCCCGGGATACTCCTATGCTCTGAACAGTGACGCTACGTCTGTCGCATCGCATCTGTATGGCACGCAGATTGCCCTAGTTGCATGGAATGATACGTCAATTCTTATTCACCACATTCGTCTTCGGCATAATGGCCCATGCGGAAACGATATCTCTGAGCCCCATCAGCGATGGTAGAGGAACGATCGGCGAGCTAAGTGGCTTCATGGTCGTAGACGGAACGATTACCATAGGCGGCGCTGGCAACGTGGATATACTGCTGAATTTCAACTACGCGACACCCGGCGCGGGTGGGCCGAGCACGGATTTAGGTCCCTATACGGACTTCGGCATCACTCTGGATACGGCTGATCTTGTGTTTCAGGTCGGCTCCGACAATTACGGAATACCGATTGTGAGCCACAGCGGTGCGCCGAATGGAGGAGCTGCCAGCCAGTTCGCCAGCGTGCTCGCGGGCCACTTCTATCAGGCCACTAATCTTCTGACGGCTCAAACTGTCCTGAACAATCCCGGCCTAATTTACCGCAACAACGCCGATGTTTGGTTGGGAAACTCGGTCACGGATTTGGGAACGCTCACCGAAACCATCACTGCGCACGGCAGCTCAACTCCAAAGTACACCGTCGAATTTACGGGCCAGTTGCCCGCGTCTTTCCTCACGG
>DATLVQ010000727.1:0-8777 GCA_035577325.1 Bryobacteraceae bacterium
CGAGTTCATGTCGACCCTCAAGGTCGATCTCTATCCCGAGGAAGTGTACACCTTCACGCCGCGCGGGAAAGTCATCGTGCTGCCGCGCGATGCCACGCCGATCGATTTCGCCTACGCCATTCACTCCGACGTCGGCCAGGCGTGCGTGGGCGCCAAGGTTAACGGCCGGATCGTACCTCTGCGCTACACGCTGCGCAATGGCGACATCGTCGAGATCCTGACGCAACCCGGCCACCAGCCGAGTAAAGACTGGCTGGCCATCGTCAAGACCACGCGCGCGCGGAACAGGATCAAACACCTGATCAACGCCGGCGAGCGCGCCAAAGCCATCGAGATCGGCGAGAAGTATCTGGAGAAGGAAGCGCGCCGCCTGGGCGTGCAGTTGAGCAAGATTTCGCACGCCGATCTGGAAAAAGTGGCGGGCGAGTATGGGGTGGGCAGGATCGAGGACCTGTACGCCGCGCTGGGCTACGGGAAGTTCTCCGCCCGCCAGGCGCTGCAGAAACTAGCTCCGCAGCAGCTCAAGGAAGAGCCCCCGGCCGCGCCCAAGCCCGGCGCGGGAGAATCGGTTCCGGGCGCACCCGTACCCCCGGGACCGCACGATGGCGACTCCATCATTCGCGTGAAGGGCATAGATGACCTGTTGGTGTATCGGGCCAAGTGCTGCAATCCTATCCGCGGCGAGGTTATCGTGGGCTACGTAACACGCGGCAAGGGCATCGCGGTCCATTCCAAGGCGTGCCCCAACGTGCAGAGCCTGCTGTATGACGTCGAGCGCAAGATCGACGTGGAGTGGGCGCGGAATACGGCGGACGCTTTTCCGGTAAAGATCGTTGTGCATACCGACGACCGGCCCGGCCTATTGGCGCAGATCACTTCCGTGCTTTCAACCGAGAACACCAACATCCGCAGTCTGGAAGCCCGCACGGAGGTGAATGCCGCCGACGGCGCCCTAGTCGAAATGACCGTGGACGTGCGCGACAAAAAACAGCTTGAAAAACTGGTGGCGGCCATGCGCCGAATCTCCGGCATCCGGGATGTGGAGCGTCTTCTCAACTGAAATGGTGATCACAGACCCGGAACACATCGCCATCTCGAAATCCAAAGGCATCACGATCGACTGGAAGGATGGGCATGCAAGTACCTACAGCCTGGACTACTTGCGGGATAGCTGCCCCTGCGCCACGTGCACCGGCGCCCATGGAACGCCGCCCACCACCAAACCCGTATCCTCGCCCTTCCAGATGTACAAGCCCGCCCTCAAGATGATATCTGTCGAGCCGGTGGGCAACTACGCGATCCGTATCGTGTGGAGCGACGGCCACAGCACCGGAATTTACTCCTTCGAGCACTTCCGGCGTATTTGCCCTTGCGAAGAATGCAAGAAAGAGCATCCTGTCACACAACGCGACGCCAGGACGCCAGGATGATGCGCATTCTCTCCGGACATCGCGGCGCCGCCGTGCAAAGCGAGTGCGTGCAATGAGAGCCGGCGCGGTTTTTCCGGCGCGGCGCCGGGTCGAAGTGGTCGCCCTGGACGAGCCGAAGATCACAGCGCCAAACCAGGTGAAGCTGCGCATGCTCGAAGTCGGCGTCTGCGGAACCGATCGCGAAATTTGCCGTTTCCATTACGGCACGCCGCCCGAAGGGTTCGAATTTCTGGTGTTGGGCCACGAGTCTCTGGCTGAAGTCGTGGAATCCGGCTCCGATGTCACGCGCGTTCGTCCCGGCGATCTGGTAACGCCCATGGTACGCCATGTATGCGAACAGTCCGCATGCGCAGCCTGCTGCGCGGGACATCAGGATTTTTGCTCCACCGGCGATTTTCGCGAGCGCGGCATCAAACAGTTGCACGGCTTCCTTACGGAATTCGTTGTGGATGACGAAAAGTACGTGCATCCGGTGCCGCGGGAGCTGCGGGAAGTTGCGATTTTAGTGGAACCCCTGACGATTGCCGAAAAAGCCCTGCTCCAGATTCGCGCCATCGAGCAGCGCCTGCCCTGGCATGCGGCGCTCCAACAGGCCGGCGGACGCGGCTGCGCGGTGGTGCTGGGCGCTGGACCTGTTGGCCTATTGGGTGCAATGGCGCTGTTGAACGCCGGCTACCGAACAATTATTTACTCGCGCGAGCCAGCGGCGGACTCCAGGGCCGCCCTCGCCGCCTCCTTCGGCGCGCAATACGTCTCGTCGCAGGAGCACTCGATCGCTCAGCTCGCCGGGCTCACGGACAACATCGATGTCGTCTACGAGGCAACCGGGTTGTCGCAGACCGCCTTCGACATGCTCGAAATCCTGGGCGCGAATGGCGTGTACATTCTCACCGGCGTCCCACGCCACGGAGGGCCCGTAGCGATCCGGACCGAAAAACTGGCGCGGAACCTCGTACTGAAGAACCAGACGATCCTGGGAACGGTGAATGCGGGCCGTGGCGCGTTTGAGGCGGCCATTCGCGACCTGGGCGCGTTCTATCGGCGATGGCCCGCCGCCGTGCGGGCTCTCATCACGCGCCGTTACCCGCTCGATCGTTTCACGGAGCCGGTTCTCGAAGCTCCGGGCATCAAGAATATCATCGTGCTGGACGGAAATGTCTGATGCATAACCCGATCGGCGCGGAGCGCAAGCGTCTGGCCGAAGACGCCCGCCGCGAGAAGAACTGGAAGCGCTGGGGTCCGTACCTGTCCGAGCGGCAGTGGGGCACGGTGCGCGAGGATTACTCGGGCGACGGAACCTGCTGGACCTATTTTCCGCACGACCATGCGCGCAGCCGCGCGTACCGGTGGGGCGAAGATGGCCTGCTCGGCATTTGCGACCGCGAGGGGCGCATGTGCTTCGCACTGGCCCTCTGGAATGGCCGCGATCCCATATTGAAAGAGCGGTTGTTTGGCGTGTGCGGACCCGAAGCCAATCATGGCGAGGACGTGAAGGAGTGCTATTTCTATCTGGATTCCACTCCCACCCACTCCTACATGAAGGCGCTTTACAAATATCCGCAGGCGGAATATCCCTACAAGGGGCTCGTCGAGGAGAACGGACGCCGCGGGCGCAATGATCCGGAATTCGAGCTGCTGGATACCGGCGTATTTCAGGACGATCGCTACTTTGACGTTTTCGCCGAGTACGCCAAAGCCGCGGCCGACGACATCCTGATCCGCATCACCGCCATCAACCGCGGGCCGGACGCCGCCGCGCTGCATCTGCTGCCGACGCTGTGGTTCCGCAACACGTGGTCCTGGGGCCGGACCGGCGAGGGATACTGGCCGAAACCCAAACTATCGCGCGCGGCGGAGCACACGATCCTTGCCGAACACGCTTCGCTGGGAAAATATGAACTCGAATTTGACCTTGGCGGTGAAGCGCTGTTCACGGAAAACGAAACCGACTTCGAGCGCCTGTTCAACCTGCGCAATGCTTCGCCCTATGTCAAAGATTCTTTTCACGATTACGTGATTCGGGGGCGGTGCGAAGCTGTAAATCCGCGGGGCGTCGGGACAAAAGCCGCGGCGCATTACAAACTCGATCTGGCGAGCGGAGAAAGCCGGAAGGTGAACTTGCGCCTGAGCGCGCTGCCTCGGAGCGGCAAAGAGCACGAGCATGCTCCCGACGCGCTGTTCGAGCGGCGGATCGCGGAAGCCGACGAATTTTACCGCGATCTATTGGCGGGCTCCGATGCCGCGCGCACCATAACGCGCCAGGCGTATGCGGGATTGCTTTGGACCAAGCAGTTTTACTATTACTCGGTGGCGGACTGGCTGGAAGGCGACCCGGCGCAGCCCGCGCCTCCCGCCGGCCGCCGGAACGGCCGGAACCACGACTGGACTCACCTCTATAACCGCGACGTGATTTCCATGCCCGACAACTGGGAGTACCCGTGGTATGCGGCCTGGGACCTGGCGTTTCACATGATCCCGTTCGCGCAACTGGACCCGCAGTTCGCCAAAGATCAACTCGTGCTGCTGCTTCGGGAATGGTACATGCACCCTAACGGCGAAATTCCGGCGTACGAGTTTGCGTTTTCCGACGTCAATCCGCCGGTGCATGCCTGGGCATGCTGGCGCGTCTACAAAATGACCGGCCCGCGCGGAAAACGCGATCGCCTGTTCCTTTCGCGCGTGTTTCAGAAGCTGCTGGTTAATTTCACCTGGTGGGTGAATCGTAAGGACATCGGCGGCAAGCACATTTTCGCCGGCGGCTTCCTGGGCCTGGACAATATCGGCGTCTTCGACCGATCACGGCCATTGCCCGGCGGGGGACGTCTCGAGCAGGCTGACGGCACGGCTTGGATGGCGTTCTATTGCGCGACCATGCTTTCGATGGCCCTCGAGCTGGCGACTGAAGATCCCGCGTACGAGGACATCGCGTCAAAGTTCTTTGAACACTTCGTGGCCATTGCGGACGCCATGAATACCTTGGGCGGCACGGGTCTTTGGGACGAAGAAGACGGATTCTACTACGATCAGTTGCAGATTGATGGCGCCAATATGCCGCTGCGCGTGCGGTCGATGGTGGGCGTGATCCCGCTCTTTGCCGTGGAGCTTCTGGATCAGAAAACTATCGAAGCAGCGCCGGGGTTTCGCAAGCGCATGGAGTGGTTCCTGAGGAACCGGCGCGATCTGGCGCGGCAGATCTCATATATGGAGAGCAGCGGCGAAAATCCGCGGAGCTTACGGCTGCTGGCTATCCCATCGCGCGAGCGGCTCGCCCGCGTGCTGCGGTATGTGCTCGACACCAACGAATTTCTATCGCCCTACGGTGTGCGTTCCCTCTCGCGCATCCATCTCGACCGGCCGTTTGTGCTACACGTGGATGGCGAGGAGCGGCGCGTGGATTACGAGCCCGGCGAATCGAGCACGCCGCTATTCGGCGGGAATTCGAACTGGCGCGGGCCGGTATGGTTCCCGCTGAATTATCTGCTGATCGAGGCGCTCGAACGCTACCACCGCTTCTACGGCAACACGCTGCGCGTCGAGTGCCCCACGGGATCGGGAAAAATGATGGATCTCGACCATGTGGCATGCGAGCTGTCCTGGCGCATCGGCGGCATTTTTCTTCCGGATCGGGAGGGCCGCAGCGCGTGGCAGGGCGATATGCGGATTTTCGCGGATAACCCGCATTGGCGAAACCTCACTTGGTTTTACGAATATTTTCACGGCGACACTGGGCGCGGATGCGGCGCCAATCACCAGACCGGCTGGACGGCCCTGATCGTGCGGATGCTGCGAAACACCGGCTGACGCGCCCGCAATTCACCCGGATCCATTTCTACGGCTACAATAAGTTCCTATGATCAGAACTGAAACGGTGCTCGACTCGTGGAAGACGGTCCGGCAGGATACGGCGCAGACCGTCGAAGATTTTCCCGCCGCCGAACTGGATTTCAAACCCGTTGGCGAAGTGATGACGTTTCGCGAGATCGCGCGGCACATTCTGGAGGCCGGGCATGCGCTCACGGGACTGATGCTGGATGGCATCGAGAACATGGCGACGCCGCAGTTTCGCGAATCGCTCCAAAAATACATGGCCGAGCTGCCCCCGACGCCGGACGCCGCTTCACTCGCGCAGGCGTTGCGGCAGAATATTGAAAAGCGTGCCGCGCAACTGGCCTTGCAGCCGGCGGAGTTCTTCGCGCACATCATTACACGGTTTGACGGACAGATGGTCACGCGTCTGGAAATGGTGCAATTTACCAAGGAGCATGAATTGACGCACCGCTCGCATCTTTTTCTCTATGCAAGATTGAAGGGTATCGTGCCCGTGACGACGCGGCGCCGCCTGGCCAAGCAGCAAAAGGCCTGACCAGCCGCCCAACCTGCCTCTTGCCCTTGAAAGTTCTGTAAGCTATAAACGGAAGGCGAAATATGGTCACTTGTCCTGTATGCTCGGGCGCCATTGATGTGGACGAGGAAGATGTGGACGAAGGCGACTCTCTAAGCTGTGACGAATGCGGCGCAACCTTGAAGGCCGTCAGCACAGATCCATTGGAACTCGAATCCGCCGACGATCTGGAGGAAGAAGACGAGCTCCATGAGGAAGAAGAGGAAGAGGAGGAAGACTGGAAGTGAGCTTCGCCAGTTTGGCCGCAACCACTCCGCGGAAGTCTTTCGCGAAACGTAATCTGGGCTACAGGCGTCTAATCGGCATAGGGGGAAATATGCATCGAAGGTTTGGCCGGCGCTTTGGGCTGCTCGCCGCGATGGCGCTGCTGGTGTGTGCAGCGAGTGCCTTCGCTGCGTCTAAGAAGGGTGAAGATCAAAACGTCCGGTCAGTGCAAGGGACGGTTACCGACGCCAGTGATAATGCAATTGACGGCGCAGTGGTCCAGCTCAAGAACACCAAGAACCTGCAAATCCGTTCGTTCATTGCCAAAGAGCATGGTGCTTACTACTTCCACGGCCTCAGCCCGGATGTCGATTACGAGCTCAAGGCCGAGTACCAGGGCCAAAACAGTCCCACCAAGACGCTGAGCGCCTTCGATTCACGCAAGCAGGCGGTCATCAACCTCAAACTCAACAAGAAATAAATCGCGCGCGCGAGCGGCTTGTTGTAAGCTCTCGTGTATGCGCACAATACTGCTCTCTCTGATTTTGGCGGCCTCGCTTGCCGCCGCTCACAAACCGGCTCAGAAAAAAGTCATCCAGCCGAAAGATTTTCCGACAGGCCGTCCGTTCAGCCCCGGCATCCTGGTGGATGGAACGTTATACGTGGCGGGCCAGACCGGCTCCGACGTGAAAACCGGCAAGATTCCGGATGAATTCGAAGCGGAAGTGAAACAGGCGCTGGACAACGTCGGCGCGGTCCTCAAGGCAGCCGGCATGGGTTATGAAAACGCGGTGGCCGTGCAGGTCTACCTCACGGACATGGAGTTGTTTCCGCGCATGAACGCCGTCTACACCACGTATTTCAAGGAGCCCCGGCCGGCGCGCACCACGGTGGGCGTGGCGAAACTGGTGGGTACGGCGCGCATTGAGATCACTGTCACCGCGCGATAGGTAAACGAACGATAAGCCCCGCGTTAGCGCGGTTACCTGCACATTACAATGAAAGACGTGAGCCGCTTAATCCAAATTTGCCTGCTTATTCTCGTTGTGCCGTTTCTCGCTATGGCGCAAGACCTCAAGGAATTCGAAAAACACGTCACTGAGTTCACGCTTGCCAATGGTCTCCACTTCATTGTTCTCGAGCGTCACGAAGCGCCCGTAGTTTCATTTCATACTTACGTGAACGCCGGCTCGGTCGACGATCCCGAAGGTAAGACCGGCCTCGCGCATATGTTCGAGCACATGGCGTTCAAGGGAACCGATACCATCGGGACGAAGAACTGGTCCGAAGAGAAAAAGGCCATGGAGGCGATCGAGACGGCTTACGACAGGCTCGAGCAGGAGAGGCGCAAGGGGCGCCGCGCCGACCCGAAGCTAATCCAGACGCTCCAAGCCGCGGTCAAAGCCGCCATCGAAAAATCCGCCTCCTACGTTATCCCGAACCTCTACCCGACCATCATTGAGGAAAATGGCGGTGTGGGACTGAACGCATCCACTTCGTTGGACTCGACAGAATATTTCTACAACCTGCCGGCCAACCGCGTCGAGCTGTGGTTTTTGCTCGAGTCCCAGCGGTTTCTTCATCCCGTCTACCGCGACTTCTATAAAGAGCGGGATGTCGTAATGGAAGAGCGGCGCATGCGCGTGGAATCCGATCCGCAGGGCAAGCTGATGGAGACCATGCTGGCATCGGCGTTCGAGGCGCACCCCTACCGCCGCATGCCGGGTGGGTGGGCGACCGATATCCAAAGCCTGCGGGTGCGCGACGCCGAGCAGTTTTACAAAACCTATTATGTGCCCTCGAACATCACGATCGGCGTCGTGGGCGACGTGGATCCCAAGCAGACGCGCGCGCTGGCGGAACGATATTTCGGCCGCCTGCCCGCAGGACCGCTGCCGCCGCTGGTGCACACAGTCGAGCCGCTGCAAGAGGGGCCGCGGCTGACGCAGGTGGAATCGCCGGCCCAACCTTTCGAGCTGATCGCCTATAAACGCCCCGATCAGTACGACAAGGACGACCCGGTTTTTGACGTGATTAGCGGCATTCTGGCGGGCGGCCGCACGGGGCTCATCTACAAAGAAATGGTCCGCGACAAACAGATCTCGCTGGCGGCGGGAGCGGAACCCAATTTTCCCGGCTCCAAGTATCCAAGCCTTTTCATGTTCTATGTCTTCCCTGCCCTCGGTCACAACATACAAGACAATGAGAAGACGCTGATCGAATTGATCGAACGTTTCAAGAAGCAGAACGTCGATGCGGAGAGCCTGGCACGGGTGAAAACAAAAACGCGCGCCACGCTGATCCGCCAGTTGGACAGCAACTCAGGTCTGGCGCAGCTCCTCACCAGCTACTATGTCGGCTACGGGGACTGGCGCAAGCTCTTCACGTCGATCGATGACATCGAAAAAGTAACCGCCGATGACGTCCAGCGTGTGGCGCAGAAATATTTCGTGACCAACGCCCGCACGACGGCATTCGACTTTCAGCCGCCGCAACCCGCGGAACCGGCCGGAGAAAAGAAATGAAGACCTGGCTAGCCATCACCCTTCTGACAGCCGGCGTATTGGGCGCGCAGACCGCCCCGGCGGCCAAGCCTCATTCGTCAACGGCGGCCCTGCCTTCATACAAAGAACTCAAATATCCGCCGCTCAAACCGATCAAGATTCCGGATGTCGCCACGTTCACGCTGCCCAATGGCATCAAGCTGTACCTGCTCGAAAACCACGAACTGCCTCTGGTGC
>DATLVQ010000728.1:0-2981 GCA_035577325.1 Bryobacteraceae bacterium
AATCCGTATATCGTCAGCCATTGACGAAAAGGTACACGTACCAATTTCTTTTCAGCGGCTTACACACACCCCAGTTGCCGAATTTGTCTTTGTCCCGGTCAGAGCAGCGGTAGCCGTCAAGACTGTCACGAACACGATAGGGTGCGGTCGAACCGTACCAATAGCCCTTGTAAGAGTCCCCATTCAGGAGCGAACCCGAATCAATTCTGAACTCGATGTCGCTATCCCCTTTCATAACACCTGCTAGGCCGAGGTCCTCTAGCTCCTTCTGGTAGTGTTCCCATCGCTCTCGCGTTAGTCCTAGACGTTCAAGCTCGGTGAGATCACCATCGCGGACTTCCACGCGTTTCCCAGCGTAGATGATCGCTCGGGGCTGAAGAGTCGTCAACTGCGAATCCGCCTGGACCTCGGCGCGCAGCGCCTCGAATTGGGTCTGGTGCCGGCTGAAGTGTCGCTCAAGGGAAGCGTCAGACGTGTGATTCCAGCCGACGGCGCAGCCCGTTACAAAGACCAACAGCGAACTCAGCAAAGCAACGGCAACTCGCGGATGCCTCATCAATCGACTTTCCCATCCGAAATTCTACCAACCCGAAGAGGTCATTATGTGGGGTTATCGGAACTCACTCACTGCCGAAGTGCGTTTTTTTTTTAGGAACGGCGTCCCACCACCTGGCGTTTCTCTACTTTTCCACCTTCTCCCGCGTCTTCTCCACCGCCTTCCCCGCCCGCACGCGATAGTCATCCAGCGGCGTCAGCCCAAACTCCGCAATGATGTCCTCCGTCGTCACCTCCAGGTCGAGCGACGCCAGCGTGAACCAGTCGTCATCGTGCAGCCAGACCAGCTCCACTTTCGAGCCGTACTTCTTCTGGATCGCGCGCGCCTTATCCGCGTGGAAGTCAATCTCGAAAAGCCGCTTGCCGATAGGCAGCGCGGCCGCCGCCCACGGCTGATAGTTCCCGGAAGCAGCCAACACTGCGCCGGTGATGTCGTAAATCTGCGACGTCCCGCGAATCGCTGACGAGACCACATACGTCTGCGTCATCAGCGCCAGCGCCGAAAGTTGCCGCGCCGCCGGATACGCCGATGGAAAGAACACAATCTTCGCGCCCTTCTGCTTCAGGCGCTTCCAGTTGTCCCACCAGTTGATGTCGAAGCAGATCTGAATCCCGATGGTCCCAAAATCGGTTTCGAACACCGACGGTTCCGTGTCGCCCGGGATCGTCCCTTCCGCCAGTTCGTTTTCGGTCGGATGCATTTTGTTGAACTGGCCGACAATCTGCCCCTTCCGGTCGACCAGCAGCGCCGAGTTATACACTTTCCCGCGGGCCATCGTTTTCAATCCGAACACCACGTACGAAGAATGTTCGCGCGCCCATGCGGAGAGCCGCTCCGTCACCGGCCCCGGCACGGACTCCGGCGCACTGCGCGAGAACAGTTCCGGCAAACACGCGATGTCCGGATGAAACGCCGACGCCTGCTCTAACCGCGCCATCGTGTCCTCCAGCAGATCGGCATTCCCGTGCCGCAGGTCCGCCTGGCTGATCGTCACCACGCGCACGATGGGATTGCGGCCGATCCGAGCAGGCTGCATCGTCTTCGCGACATCCGCCGCCCAAATTACCGGCACAAATACCGCCGCCACGAGTATCGCGATCATATGTTTCATGACTGACCTCTCCACAATTATCGAGAGTTAGTCTACACCCGTGTGCCCCGTTAGGCCGATGCAGCCTCCCTTTGGTCATGGCACGGTCCCGGACGGGTCTTACCGAGCCGCGCCCGAAGGAAGCGGTACTTGCGTTCGGGCCACGACAGGCCGCTAGCCCCAAGCACAGCCCCCGTACTACATTGTGATGACCTGGAAAATGGAATGAGCGAACCCCGGATGGATCACATCATGCAGGTGGGCCTGGGCTTCTGGGCCTCCAAGACTCTTCTCAGCGCCGTCGAGATGGAATTGTTTACCGAACTCGCCAAGCATCCCGAAGACCGGCCAACCCTCGAGGGACGTCTCGGCCTGCACCCGCGCTCGTCGCGCGACTTCTTCGACACGCTGGTCGCGCTGGGCTTTCTCGAGCGCCGCGACGGCAAATACTACAACACGCCCTCCACTGACTTCTTTCTCGACAAACGAAAGCCGTCTTACATCGGCGGCATGCTCGAGATGGCCAACCAGCGCCTCTATGGCTTCTGGAACCACCTCACCGTTGCCCTGCGCACGGGTGAACCGCAGAACGAGAGCAAGGGCGGCGGTCCGAATTTCTTCGAAGCACTCTATGCCGATCCAGCGCGTCTCAAACAATTTCTGAGCGCCATGACCGGCATCAGCCATGGCGCCAATCTCGCCATCGCCGGCAAGTTCCCCTGGAACAAATACAAGAGCGCCGTGGACGTCGGCACCGCCCAGGGAGATCTCATCACCCAGGTGGCGCTGGCCAATCCCCACATCGCGGGCACCGGATTTGATCTGGCCCAAGTCGCTCCCGTCTTCGAAGAGTACATCGCGCACAACAACCTCTCATGGCGCGTCGCGTTTCTCTCCGGAAATTTCTTTGCGGACCCGCTGCCGCGCGCCGACGTCGTCATGATGGGGCACATCCTCCACGACTGGAATCTCGACGAAAAGAAGATGCTCATTCGCAAAGCGCATACCGCCATCCCCGCAGGCGGCGCGCTCATCGTCTACGAAAGCATCATTGATGACGAGCGTTCCAAGAATGCCTTCGGCCTCATGATGAGCCTGAACATGCTGATCGAGACCCCTGGCGGCTTCGATTACACTGGCGCCGACTGCCAGGGCTGGATGCAGGAAGCCGGCTTCCACGAGACCCGCGTCGAACACCTCGTCGGTCCGGATTCCATGGTCGTAGGAATCAAGTAACCTTTACCGCACTAGCTCGAGCGCGCGCCGGAACAGCGGCTCGAAATCGCCCGGGGTGCCGCCTGCTTTGGCCTTGCGCACTGCCTGCTCCGCCGCGGG
>DATLVQ010000729.1:0-6281 GCA_035577325.1 Bryobacteraceae bacterium
ACGGCAATTCGGCTTCTGTTTACGGCAATTCCGCAATCATCCGGTCGATCTCTTCCGGGCTGATGTAAAAATGCGGCGACGTGCGCACCCAGCCACTGCGGTTGGCGGCGACGATGCCGCGCTGTTTGAGCCGGTGCACGATGGCGCCGCTCTCGATGCCCGATTTGCGGAAGCTCAAGATCCCGGCGCCGGTTGCTGGTGTGCGCCGCCCCGCCACTTCGTACCCTTTCGCCGCCACGCCCGCGGCCACGCGATCTCCCAACGCCTGCACGGCGGGCGCGATGCGTGGTACTCCTACCTCCAGCACGAACTCGATCGCGGCTTTCAATCCATAGCAGCCGATCGTATTCAGCGTGCCGCATTCGTAGCGACCGGCGTCGGGCCGCAGCGTCATGTCGCGCGTGCCGTAATCGGTGTAGCGAGCGACATTGGTGTAGCCGAACTCGACAGGCATCACGCGCTCGCGCAGCGCGGCATCTATATAGAGGATGCCGCAACCTTCGGGGCCGAGCAGCCACTTATGTCCGTCCGCCGCGAGCGCATGGATTCCGTACCGGCCGGCGTCCACTGGAAACGCCCCGAGCCCCTGGATGGCATCCACCACGAAGAAACATCCGTGGCGGCGGCACATCTCGCCCAGCGCTTCCAGATCGGCGCGATAGCCGTTCAAATACTGCACGAAGCTAATGGTCAAGAGGCGCGCCCCGCGGCAGGCGGCGTCGATTTTCTCCAGTGGATCGAGGACTGAGAGCCACTCCACCTTGACGCCCTGAGCTTCAAGCCGCTTCCAGGGATAGTAATTGGCGGGAAATTCTTCCTCGAAGGCGACGACTTTATCGCCTGCGCGCCAGTCGAATCCCATGGCAATCGTGGCGATGCCTTCCGATGTATTCTTTACCAGGGCGATATCCGCGGGTGCGCCGTTGACGAGTTTCGCAGCCGCGCGGCGCACGCCGTCATACACCGCCAGCCATTGGTCATAGTGATGGCTGCCAAAATCGCGCGCGTCGTCGGCCAAGTGCTTCATGGCATCCGCCGCCGCGCGGCAGAGCGGCGTCACGCCCGCGTGGTTCAGATAGATCAGATGCTCGCGCACCGGAAACTGGTCGCCATAGACCTCCCAAAGCGCCTGCGCGGAAGTTTCGGTAGCTGGCTGGCTCATCATTCTTATCATCGATCAAACGGGAGGGCCAACGAAAGCGCAGTCTCGGACTCGTTTTCGCCGGGCCGCCCCCTCGGGCAGAGCAAATAACTGAAACAGGTTTCAAGCAACTCTTGAATGCGGCCGCAGGCAGGAGATATGCTGGCTGCGTGAAACAATTGGCACCCAACGCCGCCACACGCCGGTTCCGCTCCGATTGCTGGCGAAACCTCGCCGCGGTGGTATGGCTGCTCACCACGCTCAGCAGATCAGCCCACGCTGAGACGCTCATCTATCACGACATCAAGACCGACGCCTCGAAAAAAATTGTACCGTGGTACGGAACCGGTCCCTCCGAGGCTTACGACCATGGTGTTCGGCTGCTCTTCCATTTCTGGAAAACCATGCGCAACTGCTCGAACGGCGTTCCCATGTACATGCAGCATCAGGTGTGGAAACCGAATGAAGAGGACCCGCGCGGGCTGGGCAGCGATCAGATCAGCATGGCGCTGTCGTCATGGAACCTTTTATTTGGTTATCTCGGCGATGCCAGTGTTCTGGACAACATGAATTACATGGCCGGCTACTGGCTGGATCATGGCTTTTCCAGCAGGAGCGATCGCTGGGCGAACTTGCCGTACCCCTACAACACCGTGCTGCACTCGGGCGTCTATGACGGCGACATGCGCGCCGGCAAAGGCTTCCTGCAACCCGACAAGGCCGCCAGTTTCGGCGCCGAGCTGGTGGTCCTCTACAAGATCACAGGGAACCAAAAATATCTCGACTCCGCCGCGGCCATCGCCGATACGCTCGCGGATAAAGTGAAGCCTGGAGACGGGGATAACTCGCCGTGGCCCTATCGCGTTCATGCGCGGACCGGCGAAGTCCACAAAGTTGTCAAAAATGGGAAGACCTTTGCCGCCTCGTACACCACCAACTATACGGGCGCGTTGCTGCTGTTCGACGAACTGATCGCCCTCAAGCACGCCCGCTCTACAAAATACGCCGCAGCGCGCGACATGGTCGGCGCCTGGCTCAAAGCCTACCCGATGAAGAACAGCAAGTGGGGCCCATTTTTCGAAGACATTCCCACTGACGTGCAGTCCGACACCGAGATCAACGCGGACACCCTGGCGTGGTACATCCTCGAACATCCGTCCTGGGATGCCAACTGGCGGCAGGATGCGGCCGCAATCCTCGATTGGAGCTACCGCACGTTCGCCAATCATGAATGGGAAAGGTCCGGTGTAATCGCCATCAACGAACAGACCGCATACAAAGTGCCCGGCAACAGCCACACTTCGCGTCACGCCTCCGTGGAACTGCTCTATTGCGAGAAGACGGGCGACAAGGGACTCAAAGACGCCGCCATCCGCCGCCTGAATTGGGCCACTTATATGGTCGATACAGACGGCAAGAACCGCTATCCTCGTGATGAAAACTGGCTCACCGACGGTTACGGCGATTACGTGCGGCACTATCTGCGCGCCATGGCGTCGTTCCCGGAACTGGCGCCCGACGATCAGAACCATCTGCTGCGCACGACTTCGGTGATCCAGAATATTGAGTACGGCGCGAACGCCATCACGTACACCAAGTTTGATGCGGTCTCCAGCGAGCGCTTCAAGCTGGGTGCATGGGCTCCGAAATCCGTCACCGCCGGGACGATGGCCTGGGACCCGGCGAGCAAAGTGCTCACGGTTCACGGCAGGGACAAAAAGGTCCGCATCGCGCGCTGATCCGGGAGGCGCCTTTCGCGCGGGTTCACAGTTCCTCTCGGCGTTCAGCTTGGGCGTATAATTTCAATCGGCACACCACACAACAAAGGGAGGTCTTCCTTGGCTTACGATTTCACCAGACGGCATTTCTTTTTCGGTCCGCTGCTGGCCGGCGCGGTTCCGTTCGCGGGGTTCGGGACGGTTCCTTCGCTGAAGGCGATGGGTTACAAATCGCCCAACGAGAAGTTGAACATCGCGTCAATTGGTGCCGGGGGCAAGGCAGCGAGCGACATCGACGGCTGCGCTTCGGAGAATATTGTCGCGCTGTGCGACGTAGACGAAAAGCAAGCCGCCGCAACTTTCAAGCGATATGAGAAGGCCGCCAAGTATAAAGATTTCCGCAAAATGCTGGAAGAAAAAGCCAGCGATATCGACGCCGTTATCGTGACCATTCCCGATTTCATGCACGCCACCGCGGCCATGTGGTGCATGGAGCGCGGCAAGCATGTTTACGTGCAAAAGCCGCTCACGCGCACCGTGTGGGAAGCGCGGCAGTTGATGGAGGGGGCCAATAAATATAAGGTCGCCACCCAGATGGGCAACCAGGGCTACTCGAACGAAGGCACGCGACAGTGCGCCGAAATGATCTGGGCGGGAGAGATCGGCAACGTAACCGAAGTGCACGCCTGGACCGACCGCCCCATCTGGCCACAGGGGCTCACGCAGATTCCGGCGCCTGATCCCGTACCGAGCACGCTCGATTGGGACAACTGGTTGGGCATCGGTGAAAAACGGCCGTACACATCCGGTGGCGAAGGATATCCCACCAAGTACGGCAATTTCTATCAGCCGTTTAACTGGCGCGGTTTTTACGATTTCGGCTGCGGCGCGCTCGGTGATATGGCCTGCCACATTCTGGGCGCGCCGAATCTGGCTTTGCGCCTGGGGCCTCCCACGACCGTCGAATGCCTGGAAAAGGACGGCAAGAGCGATTTCATGTTCCCCAGAAAGTCGACCATCCGCTATGAGTTTCCGGCCCGCGGCAACATGCCTCCGGTACGACTCACCTGGTATGACGGGATGAAGGAAACGCCCAAGATTCCTGGCATACCTGATGGTGAGCTGCTCGGCGACCTGCCGTTCGTGCGGGAGCCGAGGCCCGCTGATGACGATGATGATGCTCCGCGGTCCCGGCGCCGGCGGCCATTCAATGGATTCATCGGTCGCGTTTTCAACTGGGAGCGTTTCGAAAAGGCGAAGAACGATCCCGACGCCATTGTGCCCGAGCCTGACGGCAGCGTCTTTATCGGCGACAAAGGCATCATCACCACCGGCACGTACGGCGAGCAGACGCGCCTGCTCCCGGTGGACAAGATGAAGGACTACCAGTTCCCCGAGCCGCTGCTGACGCGCTCGCCCGGCCATTACCGCGACTGGATTCGCGCCTGCAAGGGCGGCGACCCATCCTGTTCAAATTTCAACGTCGCTGCCCCGTTTGTCGAGTGGATGCTGCTGGGCGTGGTCGCGCTCCGCGTCGAGGGCAAGCTCGAGTGGGACGCCGCCAAGATGCGGTTTACGAACAACCCCGAAGCGAATAAGTATTTGAAACCCGCGTTTCGCAAGGGGTGGTCACTGACTTAGTCGGCGCTGCGAGCGGTTGATCAAGGGATCCTCGAGCGCCGGACCGGCCTTTTCTTGCAAGGACCCGCGGCATCTTCGTCGGAAAAACCCGCGGCTCTCCGCCACAATACGGCATAGCCCCACGCAACAAGTTGTCATGGCGGCGCTGAGGCAAAACAAAGTACGCGGCCGGTTGCGCTCGCGATGGGCGATAATCTCAATTAGCGACTCGCGCCATCCTCGAAATGATTCGACACCCCAGCGGCCGGCCGGAGGCAGCCCGTGGCAATGCTTAGCCAAGCCCGGACCGTCCTGCAAAAGCGAGCGCTCAAGGAGCGTCAGGGCGTCAGTGCGTGGGTGACGGCCCGCGAGGCCTTCTGGGTCGCCATGGAGGCGCTGCGCAGCCACAAGCTACGGTCCTTCCTCACGCTGCTCGGCGTAGTCATCGCCACCACAACGCTGATCGTGGTCATGTCGATCGTCAACGGCATGAACGTCTACATTGCGGAGCACATCGCCAACCTGGGCACCAACACCTTCGTGCTGCACCAGTTCAAATGGGCGCAGGGTTTCGACTCATTCTTACAGGCGCGCCGCCGCAACAAGCCCATCCGAATGGAGGACTTCGAGTATCTCAGGGACAACCTGCAGGGGTACCAGCGCATCGGGGCGTTTGCCCAGCTCAGGCCCAACCCACAAGCTCGATATAAGGGCGCGGTGATCGACGAGATCAACCTCCACGGCATGACGCCCAGCTTTGTCGATATCGGCCGCGAAAAAGTGGCGTATGGACGATATATCAACGACGTAGACTACCAGCACAATTCCCGCGTGGCGGTGATCGGCTCGGATCTGGTGGAAAAGCTTTTTCCTTCCGTCGATCCGCTGGACAAAGAAGTGATGCTGGCTGGAATTCCTTTCCGCGTCATTGGCGTTACCGAGCCGGTGGGGAGCACATTCGGGCAGAGCGAGGATAACTTCGCCATCGTTCCCCTGACGACGTTTCGCACCATCTGGATGGGCCGCCCGGAGCTGTTTGTGTTCATCAAGGCGCCGGACAGCCATCACATGATGGAACTCGAGGATGAAGTTCGGGCCTTGATGCGCGCGCGCCGCCACGTCCCTTACCGAGAGGAAGACACCTTCGGCATCAATGCCTCCGACACATTGATGAGCGCCTGGCAAAACCTCACCGGCACTCTTTTCGCCGTGACCATCGGCGTGGTGGCGGTGTTTATGGTCGTGGGCGGGATCGTCATCATGAATATCATGCTGGCCAGCGTGACGGAGCGCACGCACGAGATAGGTATCCGCAAGTCGATGGGCGCCCGGCAGCGGGATATCCTGTGGCAGTTCATCATCGAGTCCGGCGTCATGTCCGGCATCGGCGGGATCGCGGGCGTTGTGCTTGCCGCCCTCATCGCCCGTGTGGTCAACGTTTTCTTTACCGCCGCGGTTCCGGCCAGCGCCGTGATCGTGGGCATGACCCTTTCGGCAGCCGTGGGGCTCTTTTTTGGCATCTATCCCGCGAGTAAAGCCGCACGGCTCGACCCGGTTGAGGCGCTGAGAATGGAGAATTGAGAGTTCGGCGGAACTGGGACGCTCAGCTCAACATCATGCAAGCGTACAGTCAGCATATTCGCGAAAACCTGTCGCTGGCGCTCGACACGCTGCGCACTCACAAGTTCCGGTCGTTTCTCACCATCCTCGGCGTGCTCATCGGCACGACCACCGTGATTGCCGTCACTTCCATCGTCGCCGGACTGGATAAACAGCTGGTGGATGTGGCCGAACAATTCGGC
>DATLVQ010000730.1:0-6174 GCA_035577325.1 Bryobacteraceae bacterium
CCATCCCTGGCTTCGCCACTGCCGCGTCACAAGTTCGCCTCTAGACTCATAAGAGCCGCCCGGCCTACCGGCCGTGACACTGGCGCCGGGCCCTTAGCTCAGTGGTTAGAGCAGGACACCGTCTGGTCCTTGGTTGTGACCTCGATACGCAGCGCTGGACGGGCCATACCCTAACTCTGCGCCAAAACATTTCTGATTGGAATTGTCTTATTAGAATCTTTTTAGGCGGTCAGAGACCTAAGTTGGCACGAATTTTTCGTTGCGGGTAAAAAAGGAAGTTGTCGTATGCTCAATGAACGGACTCCAGGGCACGTTTCATAGAGGAATCATGCGAATCATGCTCGATGCGACCAGCATGCTATTGCCAAGCACTGGCGTAAAGACCTACATGTATTACTGGATCAAGTCGCTGCAGCGTTTGGCAACGCAGGACGCCATCTGGTTGTTCCCATTCTTCGGAGAGCTCGCGGCACTCGATCACGAGCGTTCATCGGTCGGAAAATGGCGAACCCGATCGATTCTGGTCGACCAGTTCTCCAACCTCAAGAGGAATCCTGTACTAGAGTTCGTTGGATGCACCGCCGACGTGTTTCACGCATCTCAGCACCTGCGGAATCCTCCGCACTTAGCCACGCGGCTGACGGCGACGATCTACGATATGACGTGCTGGCTGATGCCGGAGATGCATCTCCCAGCAAACGTGGCTGCCACCCGCCTGTACGGAGAGCGTGTATTGCGGCGTGCCACCGCCTGCATTGCGATCTCCGAACAGAGCAAGAAAGACGCCGTCGAGATACTCAAACTGGCTACTGACCGGATCGACGTGATCTACCCCGGCGTAGCTGACGCCTTCTTCACCGTGAGAGAGGCGGAGGCTAAGGCTGTTGCGAAGAGATACCGGCTGGATAAACCCTACTTGCTCTTCGTGGGAATGATCGAGCCAAGAAAGAACATTGACCGGGTGCTGGATGCGTATAGATCAATGGGCGATCCGGTCCGTAAGGAGCATGAGTTGGTCCTTGCGGGGCCGCTCGGATGGTGCTCGGAGGTAACGAAAAACCGGCTGAGATACCCGGAACCGGGAATCCGGCACTTGGGTTATATACCGGAGAAGGATCTTCCAGGTCTCACAGCAGGTGCCACTGCGTTCGTGTTTCCATCCCTGTACGAAGGATTTGGATTGCCGGCGGTGCAAGCCATGGCTTGCGGGGTTCCGGTAATTACATCATGCGGCTCGTCGCTCAGAGAAGTCGTGGGCGAGGACGCGTTTCTCGTCGACCCGAGGAATAAGGATGCGATCGCGGCGGCAATGCAGCGGCTCGTGCAGTCACCTTCCCTGCGCGAAGACATGGGGCGCAGGGGTCGGTTGCGCGCAGCGGCATTCCGGTGGGAACATCACGCCCAGCAGTCGCTGGCCTTTTTCCGCAAGCTTGCTCGCTCCTGAGCTCGCCGGTGATAGTCCAAGAACCGTCTCCAGAAAATGACCGCCCTGTGCTCCTCCAAAAAAGGCATTCGAGCCAGCTGTGGTCCGCAATAATTTCGGTCGGGCGATTCAAGCGGCCTTCTTCTCCAGCAATATTCGTGATGTAAATTCTCGAAGAAGGATTCGCGCGTGCCGCTCGTTAATCGGAATCAGAAAATCCGCCCTTTCGTATTACGTTTCGTATTACGTTCCTGGAACAGCGCCAGTTGTTTTCGGAGAAAGAGGTTCTCGGCGATGAGGGCCGCGCGAGACGATCAGAACAAGCGGATTGAAGTGAACAACTTCAGATTCTACAACTCCTTGCTGGTCCTCCGGCCGGACGCGGGCAAGCTGAGATCGTATTTTTTGCGGAAGACAGCCGCAAACGGGCACCCAACTTGCGCGTTGCGGATCGTTTCATCGCAGTTGTGTGCCCGCCTCACCGACTCCAACATTACTATAATGGCCACCGAACGCATGCCGGGTTGGAGGAAGACTGCCAGAGCCCCGTATTGGAGGGCCGGGAGCACCCATAAAATTTCGCTTCGTACCGTTGGCAAAAGCCCAATTTTATTGATATCGATTCCATTGGAATTCTCGGAGACCGGGCTGATGAAGCGCGGCGACTCAGTATTGAGATGAGCAAGGACGCAGAGTGCCTCAACATCGTCCGCCTGTGCCGATTGTAATTCCTGCGTATAAGCCGGGCGCGACGCTGGTTGCGCTGGTCGATGCGTTGGTGGCTCGCGGCGCCGACCTCATCACTGTGGTGGACGATGGCAGCGGGCCGGCGTTCGCCGAGTGGTTTGAAGATATCGCGCAACGCGGTCCGGTACACGTCCTGCGTCACGCGGTGAACCTGGGCAAGGGTGCGGCCCTCAAGACCGGCCTGAACTTCGTCCTGGCGGAAGTGCCCGGCATTCTGGGTGTGGTGACCGCGGACGCGGACGGGCAGCACGATGCGGACGACATCCTTCGCGTTGCAAGCCGGCTGGGGAAACAACAAGAGTCACTCATCCTAGGAGTAAGGCAATGGGAGAAGCGTGTGCCTTGGAAGAGCCGGTTGGGCAATCTGGTGACCCGCGTCCTGCTGCACCTTATGGTGGGACAGAAACTCTCCGATACGCAGACTGGCTTACGCGGAATCCCCGCAGCGCTGATTCCTCACCTGCTCAAGATTACGTCCCAGGGCTATGAGTTTGAACTGGACATGCTGATTGCGTGCAAGCACCGGGCTCACCCGATTCTGGAAGAGCCAATCCGCACGATTTACACGCAAGGAAATCAAAGCTCGCATTTCCGCCCGGTGTTGGACTCGATGCGGATCTATTTTCTTCTGTTTCGCTTCGGGATGGTGTCCTTTTTCACCGCGGTTCTCGACAATCTGGTTTTTGTTCTGGCCTTCCGCAGCGACGGCAGTATCGCGCGGGCGCAGATTGCCGCCCGGCTGTGCGCGATGGCGTTCAATTATCTGGGCGCGCGCAGGGTGGTGTTCCACTCACAGCAGAGACACGCAGTGGTGTTACCAAAGTACGTTTTCCTAGTGCTGGGAAATGGACTGCTGTCGTACTTCTTAATTCGCGGGCTGCACGGTGGTCTGGGTTGGCAAGTAGTCGCTGCGAAGCTGGTGGCGGAAGGGTTTCTTTTCGTAGTGAACTTCGTATTGCAAAGGGATTTTGTATTTACGAGTCACGGGCCGACTGGCGAGGCGACCGACTGGAGCGCGTATTACGCCCATGTCCCTCCGACGGCAAAGCTGACTAGACGATACACGACGACGGTGCTGTTGGACGCGATTCGAACTCACGCGTCGACTGCGGATGGAGACGGGCGCCTGGGGATCGTTGAAATCGGTGGCGGGAATAGTTGCTTTCTGGACGCCATCCTATCTGGAGTCGGCTGCCGCTCTTATGATGTGATCGATACAAATGAGTACGGGCTTTCTTTGCTGGCCGGGAAATTGGCAAACCACAAAGTGCTGCGGCTGCATAGGCAAAGCGTGCTTGAGTTGCAAATGCGAGCCGAAGCGGATGTCGTATTTAGCGTAGGCTTAATCGAACACTTCGATCCAGAAGATACCCGTAAGGCCGTTCACGCTCATTTCGATGTTCTCCGCCCGGGTGGTCTATTGATCCTGTCGTTCCCGACACCAACGTTGCTTTATCGGATCACGAGAAGGCTCATCGAATCCTTGGGGATGTGGAAATTTCCCGATGAACGCGCCCTAACACCAGACGAAGTGACCGCGTCCGTCGAGGAACACGGCGATGTGTTAACAACCAAGACGTTATGGCCATTGCTGTTGACGCAGTCGCTGGTCGTAGTAAGGAAACATGCGTCTCCCCGTCCGGACGGGCCGCCTCATCATCCTGAGCCCCGTGACGCTGGACCTCAATAGACGCCGCGCCCGATAAGTTACTGTAAATGAATCATCCGATGTGGATCGCAATCCACAAACGAGTCCTGAGTCCGTTGCAGAATTCGCATCGAATAGTCGCCCGCAGGTATGGGCTCCGTGTTCGCCGCGGCCGAAAAACCTGCTCGCAGCAGGCTGGAGTTGTGAAGCAACGAGACGACGTCGGGCCTCGCCGAACGCCGCGCTGGAGCAACCCAGGTTTCACCGGACCGGGATGAAAGGGTCAATGACAGTTGTTCCGGCGTGGTACCGGCTTGAAGGTCAAAGGCCCATCCGATGACGCGCATGCCGCGCTTCTTAGCGACTACGTATTCACCTCTGGCCGGCTGCTCGTTGAGGAAATCGATATAGCAGCCTTCCCGTTGGGTCCGAATGTGGGGATTCCGACCCGTCTGGCGCACAAACGACACGTTTAATTCGCCTGTCAGCGCTGTCGAATTCGATGACGCGATCGCCCCGGGTCCAAGAAACTCCAACCGCACCCCATTGAAGCGGAAGTCAGTTCCGCCCCGGCCGACGATGCGGTACTGGAGAGCGCCAGTCCCATCTGTTGCGAACTGCAACGGCGCCAGAGTAGGAACCGGGCCCCGTTCGCTGGCGACGACCCGATTCCCTTCACCCACCACCTCTGCCGCCACGTCCATCGAGTCCTGGCTGGATACGTCAAAGAATGCGCGATACCGGCCGGCGGTCATGGATATGTACGGACCATAGACGAGATAGCCCTCCTGGGGTCCGCCTGTTCCTACGATTGTGCCCGAGGGGGCACGCCGTCCTGTGATCGAATAGAACTTTTCGGCTGGTATGTAGGTCTCGTAATGCGGTTCTGGAGCTCCTGCCAGCTTTGACGGGATTCGATAGACGTACACGGGAAAATGAAAGCCCAGGAGTTGTAGCTGGTCGAACCGGGCCGCACTCAACAGCAGATCTCCAGCACGAGCCTCGGCGGCAAGTGCCGCCGCGCTGGAAAACATACGTACATCGTAGCGGCCAATCGTCTCGATCTCCCAACCAAGCGGCTCGCCCAGTCCGAGGTGCCAAGTCCAGTCAAGGAAGCGGTCGTCGGGGATGGCTGGCTGGATCGCGCGCGACTCAAAATAGGCAAACCGTCCCGCGATAAGCAGCCGATGGCCGGGCGCACCACCGCCGGCCCGGAGCAGGCTAAGAATAGGGCGTAATTCGTGGAGGTGCTCCACGCTCAACCTCGAGAGCACCGCGCTGCTGGTTTCAAAAACGATTGCGTTAAACAGCAGGAAAAAGGTGGACATGAAGGAGGTAGCACGGGCCGGTATGAAGACCACCAGGGCGGAGATCAGGACTACAAACAGGATACCGTTCGTGAGAAGCGCCCATATAGAAAACGGATGTATGCCGAACAACCCGGCGCTGCCGAGAAAGAACGCCCAGGGCGCCTCGACCGCAGGATTGGAGTAAAGGGGCAACAGCGCAATCAAACCGACGAGCAGAATGGAGAGGGCGGGTAAGGCGGCCTTTACCCATTTCCCTTTCAGAAAATCCAGGCCTCGCACGGCCAAGACAGACATAATGGGCAAAGAGTAGAGGAACAAACGCTCGCGTACGATTCCCGTTAGCCCCCCTTCCACGGCACTCACCCAGCCGATTTGAATCAAGAGAATAGCGGACACCAGCACCGTGCGATTGAGGTTTCCATTCTCAAGGAACCAAAGCGCGAGCGGTACGGCGATCAAGAGACCCGGTGCAAGGAGGAAATCCGCGACATAACTTAGAGTGAGGGATAGGGACCAGTGCGGAAGACCCTTGTATAGGGCTGTGCCATAAATACCAAGAAGCGATCCGTGATGAAAAGACCTGAAGCCCCACCAGGCACTTTGTATCGCGAGAGCGATGCCGAGGACCATAGCCCCGTGGGCGAGCAAGCGAACGCTCTGCCGAGGATCGTGCCGGAAGCGCAAGGCTGGTACGACGGCGATCGAAATCAGAAACGCTGCAAAGAACTGCGCTGTCTGGACCTTGACGAGCAACGCGCAACCGATGATGCAGCCGAGCGCGATATCTATGTTCTGCCGCGGACCGTCCATCCACCGAACCGCCAAGTAAGTTGCGGTAATTATTAACGGGTATTGCAGTATTTCCGCCATATAGGTTCCGGCGTACAGAGTATGAGGCAGCATGGCGGCGGCGGCGGAAAGGAGAAGTGCAGGTAAGAACTGGACTTCGACATAGCGCGCCAACAGGTACAAGGGGAAAATGGCGCTACACATGACTAGGGAAGCGATCACGAGCATCGAAGCCCGAAGATCGGGCCCCATGGAAT
>DATLVQ010000731.1:0-2457 GCA_035577325.1 Bryobacteraceae bacterium
GAGCGCAGCGTGGCGACGGGCTTCGCATGCTGGCCGTTTTTCATGAAGGATCCGTGTTTGCAGAATCTGCGCGGCATGTCGGAATTTGAGTTGTTGGTGAGCACGCTGCAGGCAAAGTATCCGGATAACCTGGGAGTGTTGTAATGGTTTAACCAGATCGATGCTATCTTCTAAGAAATTGCGACTTAGGTTGGTTGAAGAAAAAGTGCGCCGTGAAAGGCGCTGGACTTCAGCGGGTGCAATTCCCGCCCGGGAACTGGTTCGCTCCACCCGGTAGCAATCGAAACGGCGGCGGAGGCAACGAAGCTGTCGGAGCTTTCGATGGAGAGGGTCGCTAGGCGACTCGGCGAGCGTGCAGGCCATAACGTGAGTGAACGCTGAGCAGGCCCCGAAACAACAATGGCAGGAGCCGACCTGACTGTTACACAGGGAAGGCCGCAGACGATGGAGATAGACGAGCGGACAAGCTTCATTGGACCTGCCGGGGTAATGGCGATGGCATGTAGGCATAGGAGACCAGACGCAACACGGGAAGCCCCGGCGGTGATCGCCGTAAGGATCAACCGGTAACTCGTGAGAGATGGACCGGGCCGTGTGGGGTGGCGGAGAGGTTCGTAGTACCGACGAAGCCGGGTAACTCCGGCGGAGGGAAGGGACCTCAGTTAGAGACGGACGCAAGAAGCAACGAAGGATATGGGGATTGACGATGAGTCTAGCCACCCCGAGTTGTGTTCAGAAGTTGCAGACGGCGTCACACGGACCATCGTGTGTCTTTTCCGAGAGCCGGATGCGGGAAATCTGCCTGTCCGGTTCGATGAGCGGGAACAGGAAACAGGACCAAGCCAAACCGGACTGAGGCGACGACGCGAAAGCTTCGTCAGCAGCCACCGGGAGGCTAAAGCCACTGCGCCTGTTCTCGACTCTACTCTCGATTTCTCTCATCATCCGCTCGCCGAGGGTTTTGAGCGCTATTGATTCCATGACAATGTCGGCTCCCGGCCCCGGATAGACTTTGGTGGTGCCAACCAACCAAGGCCCGGAGAAAGGAGCCAACATGATTATTGTAGGGTGTGATTATCATCCGGGCTTTCAACAAATTGCTTTTGTGGATACCGAAACTGGGGAACTGCAAGAGCGGCGACTGGAGCATGGCGAGGCAGCGGAGAAGTTCTACCGTGATCTTGCGGCCCAGGGCATGAACGTGCGCGTGGGGATGGAAGCCAGTGGGCATGCGCGCTGGTTCGAGCGACTGCTGGCGGAACTGAACTTTGAGTTGTGGATCGGGGACGCCACCGAGATTGCCAGGAAGCGAGAACGGAAGCAGAAAACGGATCGCCAGGATGCGCAGCATATTCTGCAGTTGCTGATGGAGCATCGTTTTCCCAAGATCTGGGTACCAAGCTGGGAGAATCGGGATCTGCGGCAACTGCTGTGGCACCGGCATCGCATGGTGCAGATGCGGACTCGGATCATGAATCAACTGCAAGCCGTGGCTCTGAATGAGGGGCTACGCTGCAAAAAGAGGTTGTGGCGACAGCATGGACGAGAGCAACTGGAGTCGTTTCGCTTAGCCCCCTGGGCGAGCCGGCGACGAGAGGATCTGCTGGAGTTGCTGGATCGGCTGAATCCGACGATCGCGGAACTGAGTCAGTCCATTGATCAAGAGGCCGAGAAGTTTCCTGAGGTGCGATGGTTGATGACCCATCCTGGAGTGGGTCCGCTGACCGCACTGGCTTTCGTGTTGATCATCGGGAGAGCGGATCGGTTTCAGTGTGGCAAGCAGATCGCCGCTTACTTGGGGTTAGTGCCGTTGGAGGACTCGAGTGGCAATCGGCGGCGACTGGGGCACATCACCAAACAGGGGAGTTCGATGTTGCGCTTCTTGCTGGTGGAAGCGGCTCAGGTCACAGTTCGCAGCCTTCCGGAATGGCGCAGCAAGTATTTTCATCTGATGATGCGCCGGGGCCGAAAGATCGCCAAGGTTGCGATGGCGCGGCGACTTGCGATTCGTTTGTACTGGATGTGGCGCAAGGGATGGGATTACGAGCAAGTGAAAAAGTTCGGTTCGCACGCGGGCACGCTCGGAACAGGCCGTGGTGTGCAGTAGAACATCGAGCAATTGATTGGGCAGCCCGCTCCTCCTTCACGGAGGAGTTCGAAGAAGTAATCATGATCGAAGTTTTGACCGAAGAGATGCATGGGTCGAACTGAGTTTCTGACCTGAAACGATTACGAGCGAGCCTTGGGTTGGTATGGCAGAACCTTCAACTAGAGCGAAATGGCGCGCTCTTCGGAGTGCACGGACTAGTACGCTCGAAAAGTACTTGACACCGCCGACATTGTCAGAGAGGCCTGTTAGCAGCAGTTGACTTCCCGTTTCCCCGTGATGCAGGAACAAGCATTTTCTGACCTTGCCGTGTCGCGTCCAATCAGCCGATTCTGATTTCGGAGGAGTCG
>DATLVQ010000732.1:0-3592 GCA_035577325.1 Bryobacteraceae bacterium
GAATTCCGGGCCGACTACGCTCACCGGGCTTCTGGGTGTCTCTCCAGATAATTCGATTACTGGGTTGACTGACATCACCATCAATGGAACGGCGGGATCGGTAGTCAACCCATCGGTACACATAAATGATGCGACCTCGCAGCAAGCTCAGCTGGATCTCACCACCGCGATTTCAGGTCTAAGCAGCGAGGGGCCGGGCACTATCTTGAGTGCGAGCAGTTATACCGCGGGAACCGTAACGCTCTTGCCAGGTGTCTTTTCTACCGGGTCGACGTTTGACCTGACGGGAACACTCACTCTCGACTTCGGGAACCTCACTGATGCATCCTTCATTTTCCTGATCGGGAGCTCGCTCACGGCCGAGACCGGTTCCACGGTTGCTTTAGAAAATGTTGGGGCAAATGACAGCGTGTTTTGGGTAATGCCGAACGCAGGCTCGGCGACGATCGGCGCGGGCGCCACGTTCGCGGGAAATATCCTTGCAAAAGCGAGCATCACCTTCGGAACGGGCGCTACACTTAATTGCGGTAGAGCCTTAGCGTCCATTGGCGACGTGACCATGCTAACTAACACCATCTCCACCGGCTGTGAGAATGCCCTGGTAACAACAGGAGGTGTTACCGCAGCGGGGAACAGCAACTTGGAGAGCAGCAACGGCTTGAGCGGCGGCAGCGGCGGCATTGCCATTACCCCCCCGAGTACGCCTGGTGGCCCCCCGGGTAGCATCACGCCTGTGGCAGGCGGCGTCGTCGTTCCAGAACCAAGCACTCTCCTGCTCCTGGGAACCGGCCTGCTGGGCATAGGACTAGCCATGCGCCGGAAGATCACCTCTTAGAAGTACTTCAACCCACCGCCAAAAGGCCGCTCGTTGCAGCGGCTTTCTTGTTTTCTGCCCAGCGTTCAGAACGGTTTCATCGTTGGTGGTAACCGCGACCCTGCAATTTCCTGTCACGACGCATGGATCTGGCAATACTCGGGCTGCCACATCGCGTCTTGCACCTGTAGCACGATGTCGCGGAGTTCGACTCCGGCCAGACCCTCCGCAGCAGCGGTCTCGGCGACTGCCACCGCGACCGTCACCGAAACGCTGCGCAAGTCGTCGATATGCGGAAGGAGCGACGCGCCGGGGTGGCGCACCGCAACCAGGCTGGACACCGCATTCGCCGCTGCCGCGAACATGCCGTCACTCATCCTGCGGGCCCGGGAGACGATGGCGCCCAAGCCCAGCCCTGGGTACAGCATGGCATTATTCACCTGGCCGATGACATAGGTGGTTCCCTTATGCGTCACCGGCGCGAAAGGGCTGCCGGTGGCAATCAGCGCTCGCCCATCGGTCCAGGCGATCAGCTCGGCCGGCGCGGCCTCAGCCCAGGGCGCCGGTTTCGATAGCGGGAAGATGATGGGCCGGTCGGTGTGCGCGGCCATTTCCCTGACGATCGCCTCCGTGAAGCTGCCTGGGGCCGTTGACGTGCCAATCAACATCGTCGGCTTCACACAGCGCACTACTTCGGCAAGTGTTATGCCGTTTCCGTTCCCGTCGCGCCGCCAGCCCTTGTCTTCGGACGCTGGGCGGGCGTACGTCACCTGATAGTCGTGCAGCCGGTCTGCCATGCCAGCGGTGAGAAGCCCTTGCCGGTCCACGCACCAGAAGCGCCGGGCCGCGTCTTCCTTAGAGAGGCCCTCGCGAACCATGGCATCGCGAATTTGATCGGCGATGCCGATACCCGCCGTACCCGCCCCAAAGATCACCACACGCTGACTACGCAGCGGCGTTCCGCAGACACGGATTGCGGAGATCGCCGCCGCCAGTGTAATCGCGCCAGTGCCCTGCATATCGTCGTTGAAGGTGCAGATCCGATCGCGATACTTCTCGAGTATGCGCCTTCCATTGCCCGGCGCGAAGTCGGCCCACTGCACCAGCGCGTTTGGAAATAGCTTGGTCGTGGCTCTGACGTAGGCGTCGATGAAGGCGTCGTAGCGCTCGCCGCGGATGCGGGCGTGCCGGTTCCCGATATACATGGGATCATTCAACAGACTTTCCCGGTTGGTGCCCACATCGAGCATCACCGGGATCACGCGCGTCGGGTCGATGCCGCCCGCCGCCGTGTAGATCGCCAGCTTCCCGATTGAGACCTCAATGCCGCCGACTCCCCAATCGCCGATTCCGAGGATTTGCTCGGCATCGGTCGCGACAATCAGGTCGATATCGGCGGAGCCGGCGCCGAAATTAGCAAACGCCTCCTCGATGGCGCCGGCATGGTCGATTGAGAGGTAGACGCCTCGCGGACGCCGGCACTCATGATGGTACTGCTCCATCGCCAGGCCGACGGTCAGATCGTTGACGATGGGGATCATTTCGCGCAGGTGCTCGGAGAACAGCCGGTAAAACAGCACCTCGTTGCGATCGTGCAGGGCGGTCAGGTAGATGTTCTTGCTTAATGCATCCGGCAGCCGCTCGTATTGAATGTAAGCGCGCTTGACCTGCGGCTCCAGCGTACTGATATCCGGCGGGAGCAGGCCGGTGAGCCCCAGAGCTTTTCGCTCCGTTGCTGTGAAAGCCGTCCCCTTATTCAACAGTGGCGAATTGAGCACGGCTAGCCCGCGAGCCGTGGTCTGGTGGCAACCGTCTCCGTTCCGCAGGCGCTTCGGCACCGGAGCCAGTAAGGGGACAACTCTCCCTCGCATGCTGTTACCTTTCTCTTTAACCCGTGCAGTCTGGCGCGGCGCGCGGGCGGCGCGCCGCGTCGACAGATCACAAACCTCCTACAGCAGGCGCTTCTGGCCCATACGGATGGCCAAGGCACCACCGAGCGCCAGCACTCCGAACAGCGCGAGCAGCGGCATCGAACTCGCCGTGGATGGAAGCGTCTCCGCGATCTCCGCTGGCGGAGGCGTTACCACCTCGGCAAGCTGCACCTCTTCTCCGGTGGGTTTGATGGCCATTATGGGTGCCCGCTTGAGCTCCACTACTACTGGCTCGTCCACCGACTTGACCGGCTCGGCGACTTCGACCGGAATCTCGGCTGGCGTAAAGAGCACTGGCGTGTTGGTGGCTTTGGCGAGTTCTATCGCTTTCGCCTTGGGATAGACGAATTCCTCGCCCCAATTGCGGCCCGGATAAAACCATGCGCGTAGTGCTTCCGGCTGGCCGGCGGGCCTTTCTCTGAAAGTGATCACCGTTTTATCGGTTGCCCTCAGGCGATAGTTCGGGATCGCCAGGATAGTGGCATAAATCGTCGTTTCGTCCTTGTTGAAGATCTGGACGATGTGGCGGTCGGACTGCGAATCCAGGATCTTGAACACGTAGGTACCGGCCGGCAATACACCCCAGCCTGTGAGATGAACGCCCGGGATTTCGACGGGACCGCTAAACGTGATCTCGGTCTTCCTATTCCAGTCGTCCGCTTTCGCGCTGAATGCCGTGCCCATGAGCGCCATGCAGAACAGCGGTGTTACTACTCTGAGAAGTTTCATTTACTCGCTCTCCTTTAGTGCAGAAATCCGTATGATCGGCTCTTCGCAGTAGCGGCATGCGGATCGCACACTGAAAGAGAGGAGCACTCAAAGGTCCATCGCACGCTCCCGCTCGAAG
>DATLVQ010000733.1:0-25072 GCA_035577325.1 Bryobacteraceae bacterium
CGTTCCCCTTATAGCGTGCGCGGTGGAGGGTATGCCAGTCGGGAAACAGATAAGGGCTCACGTGCTGGACGGACGGGCACCGCTCGATGATGGCACGCGCGTTTTCATAGCTGAGCGGCTTGCGGCGCATCTCCTCGGGTGTGAGGTCCCCCGTGTGCACGCCGATTTTGAATTTGAAAACGACCAAAGTATTGGGGCCGAAGCTTTTCAGGATATTGGTGATGGCGCCGTCGAGGCCGGCCAGTATGGAGCCCACTCCGATAACGGCGCCTGTGCCGATGATGACGCCCAGCACAGTGAGCACGGCGCGCATTTTGTGGCCGCGAATAGTGTCGAGGGCCATGCCGATACCGGAGAACAACGTCGCACGGCTCATTTTTCAGCCCTCAGGGCTTCAATGGGATCGAGTCTGGCCGCGCGTTGCGCCGGATAAATACCGAAGAACAGGCCGACACTGGCGGAAAGCGTCACGCTGATCAGAACCGCCGAAAACGGCACGGACATGGGCACCGGCGTGGCGGCGCGCACCAGCAGTGCCACCATCCACGCCAGACAAACGCCGATCAAGCCGCCGCTCGCCGCCAGCATGGAGGACTCGACCAGGAACTGGCGCAGGATGTCCACGCGACGCGCGCCGATGGCTTTGCGGATGCCGATTTCATGGGTGCGCTCTGTCACGACAGCCAGCATGATGTTCATGACCACCACGCCGCCCACCACCATGAAGACGGAGACCACGGCTACGGCGGTCGCCGCGATCGAACCCGTAATTCGGTCCCAGGCGGAGACCAGAGAATCGGAAGAAAAGATGGCGAATGTGTCGTCCTGATTCGGCCTGAGGTGTCGGAAAGAGCGCAGCAGCATGCGGACTTCGTCCTGGGCGCGAAACACATAGGAAGGGCTGAGCGCCCGTGCGCGATAGCCGAGACCCTTGCGCGCGCCATACATCTTGAAGTACGTCTCGATGGGAATCATGACGAAGTTGTCCTGCGACTCACCGAACACACTGCCCTTCGCCTTGGCGACGCCGACGATGTCAAACGGGCGGCCTTCAATCAGCAACGTTTTTCCCAAAGGACTGCCGGTGGGGAAAAAACGCGTCTGGATGTCGGCCCCGACGAATGCGACTTGCTGGTGGCGCTGATCCTCGGTTTCACTCAAGAACCGGCCGAGGGTCACCTGGACATCCGCCAGCGTGGCCATGTTGGAGGTGACGCCATCGATTTCGACTCCGTCCACCTGCTGGCTGCCATAGTGGACCTTGGTCTGGCGGCCACTTTCCATTCCGAGATCCTGGAGCATCGTGGCATGGCTCTTGAGGAAGTCGTACTCCTCGCGGCTCAGCTCGGGATTGCGTCGCTGCATTTCCAGATACTTTTTAGGATCAAATTGGCCGATCATGACCATGCGATGGACGCGGAATCCATCGGCGCCCATGTCGGAAACATTCTCGGCAATGTAGTGATTCATTCCGTTAATCACGGACATGACGGCGATGAGGGTAGTGGTAGCGAGGATGATTCCAAGGAGCGTTAGGAAGCTCCGCAGCTTGCTGGACCGAAGGGAGGCTGCGGCACCGAGTACAGCTTCCCAAAAGGAGGCATTGGATTGCATCTAGTCACAAGACGCAAGCGGCGGGGCGTTTGTTCAAAAGCGTAGTCGTTTGCGTAGCTTTCAGCATTTCACCGGCGTCGTTGCCTGTCAAACCAGCGATTGAGCATGTCAAACTGGAGGTCCGCATGAAAACGCGGCAATTCGTACGGCGCACGCGCATTGCGGCGCCTGTCGAGCGGGTCTTCGGCTGGCACGAGGCGCCGGGCGCTTTGGAGCGGCTCACGCCACCGGGCGAGCCGGTGCGGATGGTCCGCCAATCGGGCGGCATCCGCGACGGTGGCCAAGTCGAGCTGGCCCTCGGGCGCTGGCCATTCCGTATCCGCTGGATTTCCGAGCACCGCGAGTACGTCCCGAACCGGCAATTCCGGGACATTCAGGTTCGCGGGCCGTTTGCCCGATGGGAGCACACACACCTATTCGAGGCAGACGGCGCTAACGCGTGTTATTTGGAAGACCGCATCGAGTACGCCCTGCCGTTTGGATTCGCGGGACGCTGGCTCTTGGGAAGAATAATCGAACGAAAGCTCGATCGTTTGTTTCAGTACCGGCATCAAGTCACGCATGAGGCAAATGAGCGCGATTGAGCGTGAAATTCAGTTGTCGAATGGCAAAATGGTACGTGGCGAGTGTGCGGGTGGCATGAAGCAATTCTCCGACCGGCTGGTGGAATCGATTCGCAAGGCGGGTAATCCCTGCGTGGTGGGACTGGATCCGCGGATCGACCTGATGCCGGCGTTCGTGAAGTCGGGCCGAAGGCGGCCGACGAAGGAAATGGTTCGCGCGGTGATCCGCGATTTTCACGAGGCGGTGCTCGATGCCGTTGCGGATCTTGTCCCCGCGGTAAAGCCGCAGCTGGCATTTTTCGAGCAATACGGATCGGCAGGCATTGCGGCGTTCGAAGACACAGTGCAAGCCGCCAAGGGGAGGGGCCTGCTGGTGATCGCCGATGGCAAACGGAACGACATTGCCTCGACCGCCGAAGCCTACGCCGCGGCGTTTCTGGGAGAGACAAACGTCCTCGGGGAGAAGCAGAATACCTTTGACGCGGACGCCATGACGGTGACGCCTTACCTGGGCCAGGACAGCCTGCTTCCGTTTGCCAAAGTGTGCCGGAGGGACGGCAAGGGAATTTTCGTGGTTCTCAAGACTTCGAATGCGGGGTCGCGCGACTACCAGGACCAAGTCTTGCAGGCCACGGGACGGCCGCTTTATGAGAGTGTCGCGGCGACGGTGAACGAACTGGGGAAACCGCTGATTGGAGATTCCGGCTACAGCTCGGTTGGAGCCGTGGTGGGCGCTACATTTCCCGACGACGCCCGGCGGTTACGCTCGCTCATGCCACGGGCTTTCATCCTGGTGACCGGGTACGGCGTGCAGGGCGCCAAGGGACGGAATGCGGCGGTTTGTTTCAATGCCGATGGGTTGGGTGCCGTCGTGAGCTCGTCCCGCGCTATCACCTATGCATATCCGGGCGAAAATGTGAACAGCCGGACATTCGCAAAGTGTGTCCGGGAAAATATGCTACGAATGATCGACGACATCACGAAGTCGCTGACGGCCGCGGCACGCGTGGGTTGACCTGAATGCCGGACACAATTCCACCGCCGAATAGTCAACCGGCCAGCAAGCGCCAAGAAGCGCCGCTGCCGGGGACGATCGGGAACCTGCGCCTTTTTGGCGTGCCCATCCGGCTACATTTCACGTTTCTTCTCCTGCTGGTTTTCCTGATTTTCATCGGCGTCGGCGGCAAGCAATCCGGTCTGACCACGGCCGTCTATGTGCTCGCGTTGTTTGCTTCGGTGCTGCTGCACGAGATCGGGCACGCGCTGGTGGCGCGGGCGTACGGCGTACGGACGCTCGAGATCGTGATGTACCCCATTGGTGGGGTGTCGCGTCTGGAAGACCAGCCGAAACCTCAGCAGGAGCCGCTCATCGCGTTAGCGGGCCCGGCGGTGAATTTGATCATCGGGGTGGTGCTGTTGGCGACGCAAAATGATTTTCTCCCGCTCGAGAAGCTCACGGTGCCGACCGACGCCAATCTGCTCGAGCGCATCGGCGTGGGCAACGTGCTGCTGGGGCTGTTCAACCTGCTGCCGGCATATCCCATGGACGGCGGGCGCCTTCTGCGATCATTGCTGGCGCTGCGGAAATCCGCGGACGAAGCCACCCAAATTGCCGCGCGGGTGAGCCGGTTTCTGGCGGTGGCCATGGGATTGTTCGGATTGCTTTCATCCAACTTCCTGCTGGTCTTCGTGGCGCTATTCGTGTATCTCGGCGCGGCGCAGGAGAGCGCGGCGGCGCGCGGGCACTCGCTCACCGCTGGATACCCGGTCCGGGCGGCTATGATCACGGATTTTCGTACGCTTTCCCACGGGAACACTCTGCGCGAGGCCGGCGACCTGCTGCTGTCGGCTTCGCAGCAGGATTTCCCGGTCATGCAGGGCGACCAAGTCATCGGGTTGCTTACTCGCTCAGCCCTGCTGCGCGCCATGCTGAGCGACGGGCCGGATTCTTATGTTGCGGCAGCCATGGATCGCAACTTCGTGCGCATCCCGCCGGAAATGGATCTCGCGACTGCACTACCTCAGCTGTCAACGGCCGGAGCGGTAGCGCTGGTGATGGATGGCGACCGTCTGGTGGGCATGCTCACGGCGGAAAATCTCTACGAGTTCATCCTGCTGCGGCAGGTCAGTCAGGCGCAGACCAGGGCAAGCCACCACGAATCGTAAGGCGGACTTCAATCATCGGACAAAGTGAGTGCCATGCCACACCGTGTAGTCATCATCGGGGGCGGCTTCGGCGGCTTATACGCGGCTCAGGCGCTACGGCGCGCGCCGGTTGAGTTGACGCTGATCGACCGCCGCAACTTTCACCTATTTCAGCCGCTGCTGTATCAGGTTGCGACGGGCGGGCTCTCACCGGGCGAGATTGCATCGCCGCTGCGATATGTCTTGAGGAAAAGCCGGAACACCGAGGTGCTGTTGGGTGAAGTGGTGGATCTGGATGTCGCTGGGCGGCGCGTGATTTTGCGCGACGGTGAAGCTGCTTACGATACGCTGATCGTGGCCACGGGCTCAAGCCATCACTACTTCGGCAACGATCAATGGGCGCCGCTGGCTCCGGGTCTGAAGACCATTGAAGACGCCACCGAGATACGGCGGCGGATTCTACTGGCATTTGAGAAAGCCGAGCGCGAGCCGGACGCAGCGGCCCGGGCCGCGTGGCTGACATTTGTGGTGGTGGGCGCGGGGCCAACCGGCGTGGAACTGGCGGGTGCGCTGGGTGAGATTGCCAACGATACGCTACGCCACGACTTCCGGCACATTGTCCCGGCCGAATCCCGCATATTGCTTTTAGAAGGAGGCGGGCACGTGCTACCGGCCTATCCTGCCGATCTCTCGGCGCAAGCGGAGGAATCACTGATCCGGCTTGGCGTACGGCCCATCACGGGCGCCGTGGTGACGGCGATCGACGAGGGCGGCGTGTTAGTACGGCGCGGAACACAGGAGGAACGAATCGCGACGCACACCGTGCTCTGGGCAGCGGGAGTAGCAGCTTCGCCAATGGGGAGAATACTCGCTGAGCGCTGTGGCGCAAAGCTGGATGGCGCGGGACGCGTGATAGTAGAACCGGACCTAAGCGTCGCCGGACATCCCGAGGTCCTTGTGATTGGCGACCTGGCCAACTTCAGCCATCAAACCGGAAAGCCGCTGCCGGGAGTGGCGCCGGTCGCCATGCAGGAGGGGCGCTACGCAGCGGCTCTAGTTCATAAGCGCCTGGCGGGAAAAACCATGGCGCCATTTCATTACCACGACAAAGGAAGCCTCGCGACCATCGGACGAGCAGCGGCAGTGGCTGACTTCGGCCGCATTCATATACATGGGATGGCCGCCTGGATCACGTGGCTGTTCGTCCACTTGCTATACCTGGTGGAGTTCGACAACCGGCTGCTCGTGCTGATCCAGTGGGCTTACAACTACATAACGCGTAACAGGGGTGCACGGTTGATTACAGGAGACGGGTACAAGTGACCAGATCTCCGGAATCTTTCAAAGTTGATGGCTAGGCGCGCGGACGGTAGCCTGGCCGCGAGCGGACACGAAACTTCTTCCCGATATCCGGCAGGATCTCGACGCTAATTTTGCGAAAGCCTTCATTCGGGTTGGCTACAGGATAGTACGTGACGGTATAGCTATTGCCCAGATCCTCGCGAATGGATTCGAATGCTTCCACCTGCTTTTGCCACGTCTTCGCCCAATAGGCCTTGCCGCCGGTACGCGCCGTGATGCGACGGAAGACACTGCTTGAAATAGGGTCTTTGTTCACCTCGTTGGTTGAGATGACATAGATGGGAATGCCCTCGTCTTCGGCGACGGCGCGGACGTCATCGGGCGCCACCATGCTGGCGTTGTCGGGACCGTTCGAAAACACGATGACTACTTTACGGCCGGGAACCTTTCCCGCATCGCGCAGCGTGAGCAACAGTGCGTTGTAGAGTGCCGTGTCATCGCCCGCAACGGCTTTGCGCAGACCGAAGATGGCATCGCCGCGGTCGCGCGTGAGTGATGAAGCACGTGATAGATTGCGGCTGAACGAGTAGACGGCCACCGAATCGGCCCGGTCCAGCCCGCGTACGAAGTCGGCGATAGCGTCTTCGGCGTACACGAAGCCGCGGTACATGAAATTGCTGGTATCGAACAAAACAAAAACGTTGGTGCCGACGAAGGCGTCGGAGCGCGGGTCGATACCGGGTTTCGAAGACTCGGTACCCGAGGCGATTAGCGGCCGCACACTGCCATCGTCATTGACCTGTACAGCGGGCTTGTTTCCCTCGGCGAAAGTGGAAATCTTCTCCACGATGCCGTCTTCAAGAATACGGAAATCGCCTGGCTTCAAGCCGTTAATGTAGTGCCCCTTGTTGTCGGTAACGGTGAAGCTAAGCACGACCAGGTCGACTTTTGTGCGAAAAACGGGATTCTTGGCATCCTGACCGTACATCCACCATACGCCGCCCGCCAGCAGCACAACACTCGATATGATGATTGCCTTCGATGGCATCTTCACAGGGTCCCTCCGAAAAATCATTGCAACGCCGCCTTCTGCTCGCTCCCCTGGAGCTTGGCTTTGGCGCGAACTTCGTCGCCCACCAGGCGGAGCGAACGCAGCAGAGCCGGCCAGTCTTCCAGGTGCGAGGCGAAAATGCGCTCGACTACTCTCTGGGTCCATTCTGGAATCAACAGATTGAGCTGGGAGGGCGAGTCGTGAAGCTCGTCGGCCAGAGAGGCCCAGAATAGTGTGTTTGATTCCCAGCTCTCGGCCATGATGCGGCTTGAATAACCCATGAGCGTAGGGAAGGTTCGCAGGTTCAAAAGGTCGGGACGATAGGAATTGGTCAGCGTGGGCTTGGGCGTGCCAAATGCATGCGAAACCACCGCGTCGCTGAGCTCCGCCGCATGTGCCGACCGCAATTGGCGAATCTCGGCCACGATGGGACCGACCGAGCTCTTCTGGCCCCGCCCCATGTCCGAAGCCAAAACGAACATCTCAGAAGGCGTAACTCTTTCCAGCGCGGTTTTCACGTCACCAGCTTCGAGCAACCGGTCTACGGACATAGTGCGCGCCGGAGCAGCCAGCGCTCCCAGGACTTCGACTAGCTGTTTTCGCAACCCGGAGTCGATCGCAGCCTCAGCCATTAACTCGCGCGCGTAACGCATGTGCAGGCCGACCCAGTGAACCTGCGCCGGCGTTACGTTCCACCAACGCGGGATCTTGGCGCTCAAAATCATTTGCGGAACAAGGTCGCTCCAAATTAAAGCCTGCGTCTGGGTAGGTATTAGAAAGTTCTGCTCCGCCTCCGCCAACGCGTAGGGCAGGCCGGCGAGCGAACCGACCAGGCGGCCGCCGCCATTCGAAGGCCAGCCCGTGCCGAAAAGCTCAGTAGATTTCCACGTATGATTGGCGCCCTGTACACCGATGAAGTCATGGCCGCGGACAAACAGCGGGTTGGTGTAGAGCACTTGTGCGCCCGGCGGGGCATAGTGAGCATAACTGTAAGACACCAGCGTGTCGCGCAGGAATGGCGCCAGCAGTCCGCGCAGATCCTTGAGTTTTTCGCCGTCGGTGCCCGCGCGATCGATCGCAGCGCGCAGATTCAGCTTGCGCTCACCCTCGACGTGCTTTTCGGTCCAGTAGCCGAAGGCAAATGCATTGCGTTCGACGGTCGTGAGCGAAGAGCGTGGAAGCTGGATCTCGGATATGCGCGACGCGAGCCTGCCCACCAGAGCCGTGTCCAGTTTGCCGCCGCGCGAGAGGCTTTCCAGGTTGTCGTCCAACTGGCAAAGCGTCGTCAGCGAAATAATTCGCTGGGCTTCCAGAATGCGGTTCATATCCTGCACAACTTGAGCGTGGGCGTCCGAGTCCGAGGGGTTGCTCGTACCGACCAGCAATTCGATCAGGCGCTCCTGCGGGGCCAACCAGTCTGACGAACCGGTAGACTTCAGCAGAAGCGTTACGCCGTTCTTGCCGGCATCGAAAATATCGCGCTCGCGATGCGCCTGGGCGAACGGTGTGAGTATGCCCGCCAAGGTGCTATCGGCTTGTTCAGAGGGGATGCTGCCCTGGCGGCAGAAAATCTGCCATAACCCAGCCAGCGCCTGTAACGTTCCGGCGGCGTCGGCACGGAGCCCCTGATCTCTCATGTGCGTGATTGTGTCGGCCGTGTCCAGGAACTGGATGACGGTTTTGTCGGTTATCGACGGGGCGTCATTGAACAGTGCGTACTGCTGGCCGTAGAGATGATAGTCGTGCGCGAGGCGGTCAACGGTTGCGGGCTCGAACGGCCTGGCACGAAAACGGTCCAGGTCACTGATCGCCATGAAAATCTTGAGCGGCTCGTTCTCTACGGCCTTGCGGCAGAGGGCGAAGAGGGCTTCGAGCACGTCGTCAGGATCCTTCCAGCCGCTGGCAGCCTTGGTGAGCTTGCCGTCGTACTTTCCGTGCGGATGCGTAACGAAAAGGTTCCGCCAGACCTCGATGCCGCCGGGTATCACCGGACGGCCGTTCGCATCCATACGCAGGCGCGTAGTGAGCAGCATCATGTCGGCATTGGATCGGAAGACGGGGCGCGCAGGTCCGGGACTGGTGACACGGCCGCGCACAGCGGCGTAGAAGCGTTTCATGCGAGCGGGTTCGGTGAGGTATTCCTTCACCGGACCATTGATGCGAGCCAGGGCGTCGAACAAACTGGCCATCCAGCCATCGTCTTTGGCCAGGAGTTTGTCGAAGAAGGCGGCCCCTTGATCAGGAGGCGCGCCCACCAGCTCAGCCCACGCAGCCGCCGATCGCGCGCCACCGGGCACAATGGCTTTCCCGCCGCGGATTTCAAACATGCCGCCGAAGAAATCCAGCACATGTGCGTAGGCCTTGAGACGCTGGATGGAGATGCCTTTGCGCAATTCGTCGGCGGTCTGGCGGTCGAGCTTCGACATGCCAAGATAGAGGCGGCAAAGGGCGGGATCGCCGAGAAACGCCTCGAGGAAATCTCCGCTCTCTTTTTCCTTGGCGGAAAGCCAGTAATCGCCACCATACAGTACAGGCACGGCGGAGGGATGGAAATCGTAAACGAACGGGCGGTTGGTGCGCAGCGCCTGTTCGAGCTCGGCCAGCGGGAAGCCGGAATCGGTTGTGAGGAACGCGCGCGAGGCGTTTACCGTCTCGAGCACCACTTCACTGCCACAGCCGCCCCGCATACGGTATCCGATGATACGCAGCAGCTCGCCGGCGTTGGTGGAATCGCACGTTTCAATACGAATCATCTTCTCGGCGCCGGCCAGGGTTTCGAGCTCGCGAGCCTGCGACAGGTAACGGTGCACCAGCTTGAGGTACTCGGTCTGTTCCAGCGCTTCGTTACTATGCGAAGCCTGATAGCCGTTGGTGACCACATTACGCGCGAGAGCGGAAAGCACGTCGTCGGGGTTGATGTCGTTTGAAATCGCAGCCATGCGGCCGAAGGAGCGCAGCGGGCCGGGTATGTTGACAAACTGCTTGGCCTCATTCTGGGCCTCCGCGGCCTTCCAGCCGGGGGAATCGGGCCAGTCCTTGCCTCCCGCGGCGTGGTAAGCCTCCAGATGCTGCAAAGCGGCGGTGCGATCACCGGCAATTAGATCGAGAATCGTCAACTCGCGCGCGACCGCAGCCAGCCTGGCGCGATCGCCGGATTTCTCAATAGCCTCGAAGGTCTTGGTGTAGGCCGAGCGGGAATCCGGGTCGCCATAGCGCACCAGGAATGCGGCATAGTCATACAGTGCTTCCACATCGGTGGGCGAATGCTGCGCGGCAGCAGCCAAGACGACACGCGCCCCGGACACATCACCCGACTTCTCCAGGTCTCGCGCTTTGTCGAGCGCATCGTTGGCTTTTAACGAGGTCAGAAACAACAGCGCGAGAACGGCAAAAGACGCCTTCATTTGCGGCACCCCGGTCGGTTGGTTACCCAATTTACCATGACTGTCACCAGCTTGGGGATTCTACGGCAACTCTATCTGAAAACACAACCACGCGGATGTAAATTCGCCCACAGCGGTTTGAAACAACAACAATTTTAGCGCGCGCGTGTGCCGCTTAGCGGAGACTCAATGTATGGAAACGGCCAGTGGCGGCCGACGCGGGTTTCGCCAACGGAGCGATTCTTCTCAGCCTCCCTTGCGCGAGAGCAGCGGCTCCAAGACCTGCATCACATTTTTCGCGACAACGCGGTTGCCTTCGCCCGTGGGGTGAATGCCGTCGCGTTGCATGAGTGCCGGATTGCCGCCGACTCCGCGCAGAAGGAACGGAATCAGCGGCAGATGGTATTGCCTGGCCAAGCCCTGGTAAACGCCTTCGAAGGACCGGATGTATTCGACCCCATAATTCGGGGGCAATGTCATGCCGGCCAGGATCACTTTTGCGCCCGCTTGTTGCAGGGCCAGGATCATCTGCTCCAGATTTGCCCGCGTGGTTGTTACCGGCAAACCGCGCAGGCCGTCATTCCCGCCGAATTCCAGGATTACCAATACCGGCTGGAGCGCGGTGATGGTGCGGATGCGCTCTAGCCCGTCGGTAGTAGTGTCGCCGCTGATGCCGGCGTTAACCATGCGATAGCGGTAACCGCGCTGGTTCAATTCCTTCTGCACAAAATCGGGGAAGCTCTGGCCGGGATCGGCCCCAAAGCCCGCCGATAGGCTATCGCCGAAGGCGACGATCACCGGACGGTCGTCCGGCGTCTTGGGAGAGGCCGCGGGACGGGTATCGCGCGATGGTTCAGATTCCCTGGGCGGCGGCTGCTCGCGGCTGCAACCCGCGACCGCCAGGCACGTCAGGATCAGATAGATGTTCTTCACTCAATGCCATAATAAAAAATTGCAGCATTCGGAATCGAATTGCCGTCCGATGATCGAGGTACGCGGGCTGACCAAGACCATCGCCACGCCCACGCACCGCGTCGAAATTCTCAAAGGAATAGACCTGGAAATTCCGCGCGGGCAATTCGCGGCCATCATGGGTCCATCGGGGAGCGGCAAGAGCACGCTGCTCGGCCTGCTGGCGGGCCTTGATGGTCCCACCTCGGGTCGGATCGTGCTCGATGGCGAGGACATCACGGATCTGGAAGAAGACCAGCTCGCGCTGTTGCGCGGGCGCAAGATCGGTTTCGTGTTTCAGTCATATCACCTGATCCCCACGCTCACCGCGCAAGAAAATGTAATGCTGCCGATCGAACTTTCGGGCACCGCCGCCAACGGTACCGATCGCGCCCGTGAACTGCTCGACAGCGTCGGGTTGCTCGACCGCAGCGACCACTATCCGGTGCAGCTCTCCGGCGGCGAGCAGCAGCGCGTAGCGCTGGCGCGCGCGTTCGTGGGACGGCCGCCGATCCTGCTGGCCGACGAACCGACGGGAAATCTCGATACCGCCAACGGCCGCGTTGTATTGGAACTGCTAGTGACGCTGAACCGCCGTGAGCGTACAACGCTGGTGCTGGTGACGCACGATCAACAGATCTCCGAACAGGCCGACCGCCGCATAACGCTACGCGACGGCCGGATTGTAAGCGATGAATCCTCCCGTGCTGAATAACCGCCTGCCGTGGCGCACAGCATTCAAGATCGCCTGGCGCGAGGCGCACGCGTCGTCGGCCAAATTCCTCTTCGTGATTGTAGCCGTCGCCATCGGCGTGGGCTCGCTGGCTGGAGTACGGGGATTCAGCCGGGCGTTTTACGGCATGCTGCTGCGCGAAGCCAGGACGCTGATGGCGGCGGACCTTTCGGTGCGGGTGTTCGCTCTGCCGGATGCCGCGCAGACTGCCGTCATGCAGAGACTCGAACAGCGCGGCGTGCGGCGCACCTGGGTCACCGAGACGCTCTCCATGGTGTCATCGGGCACCGTCGCGAATCCGGTGCTGGTTTCGATTAAGGCGGTCGACCCGCACGTGTATCCGTTTTATGGCGCGGTGAAGCTCGATCCGCCAGGTTCGCTGCCGCAGGTATTGACGCCCAGTACCGTGGCCGTATCGGATGACCTGCTGCTTCGCTTAAGAGTTGGCGTGGGCGGGAGCGTCCGTCTGGGCGGCCAGCCATTTCGCATCATCGGCAGGGTGGCGTCGGAGCCGGACCGCATGTCTGGCAGCCTGAACGTCGGCCCGCGCGTCATGATCAGCCGCGAGGGCCTGGATCGCACAGGGCTCATTGGTGTTGGGAGCCGCGCTGCCGAGCGCTATCTGTTCCTACTAACGCCCGGCGCTCCCGGCATCGAAGAAGTTCGCCAAACGTTGCAGAAAGCGTTTCCAGATTCCCTCATCGCGGATTTCCGCCAGACGCACCCTATCATCACCCAGGGGCTCAACCGCGCCACCACGTTTTTGAGCCTGGTGAGTCTCATCGCGCTGATTGTGGGCTCGCTGAGCGTGGCCACGGCCATGGCCGCCCACTTGCAGCAGAAGATGGACTCGATCGCCATCATGAAATGCATTGGCGCGCGCACGCGGGAAATCATGCAGATCTACCTGCTGCAAACCATCGGCCTGGGAGTATCAGGAGGACTAGTGGGAGTGGCTTTCGGGACAGCGGTCGAAGCGGCTTTTCCCCCGCTCATCGCGCGTTACTTCCATCTGCGGCCGGAGCAGCACTGGGACCCCACGACTGCCATACAGGGCTTGGCGATCGGCATTCTGACGACACTGCTGTTCACATTGCCGACGCTGCTCAGCATCCAGCGCATCAAGCCAGGCGTGATCTTCCGCCGCGAGATGGCGGAGGTGCGTCCCGGCTGGCGCCAACGGCTGCACGATTCGCGCTCGTCTCTTGTCGCGGGCGGGGCGATTCTATGCGGTATCGGCGTCATTGCCGGCTGGCTGCAGATTGGCACACTTCGCGAAGCGGCGCGGACGGGCGCGTTTTTCGTAAGCGCGCTGGTGGTGAGCCTGCTGGTGCTCTCGGCTATAGCGTGGGTGCTGCTGCGTTCGGTCCGCGCGTTCGTCCGGCGTGCACCGCGGAAGCTTCCCGCGTCTCTGCGGCATGGCGTGGCCAACCTCTACCGGCCGGGGAATCACGCGCAAGCGGCTCTGGTCGCACTGGGAATCGGCGTGATGTTCACGCTTACTATCTTTCTAGTGCAGCGCGGCATGATGGCCGAGATGTTCAAGAGCGCGCCGCCGGGCATGCCCAACGTTTTTCTGTTGGACATTACGGCTAAAGAACGCGATCCGATCATTGCCTTGATCCGAGCGCAGCGTGGGATTGAGGGCGCGCCGGATGTGGTGGGAACGGTTGCGGCGAAGATCGTCTCGATCGATGGCGCCGCGGTTGAGACTCTCGGGCTGCAAGCTTGGGGGCGCCGATTCCTGCGCGCACGCGCGATCACATCGGCCGCTGAGAAGCCCCGGTACACTGAAGTTGTTCGGGGCACGTGGTGGGACCCGAAAGCGCCGCAGTCCGAGGCCCAGGTGTCGGTGACCGAGGAAGCAGCCCAGATCCTCCGCCTGCATCCGGGCTCACACATGGAATGGGAGGCAGCGGGTCGCACGATCCGCGCGCGTGTAGCCGCTGTCCACCGCATCGATTCGGTGCACATGTACGGCCGCATGGAGTTCATTTTTAATACCGGCACGCTCGATGGCCTGCCCATCATTTACTATGGAGGCGTGCGTGTGGAACCGCGCGCCGTGGCAGCGTTGCAGCGCGCGACGTATGACCGGTTCCCAACGGTGACGGTGGTGAATGTGGCGGATGTGCTCGAGATCGTGCAGCAAGTGGTCGACCAGATTGCGCTGGTGGTTCGGTTCATCTCCATGTTCGCTATCCTGGCCGGTGTGGTAATCCTGGCATCCAGCGTGGCGGGCACCCGGTTTCGACGGATCCGCGAAGTAGTGATTCTGAAGACGCTGGGCGCAACCCGAAAGCGCGTGGCGGGGATTTTTTCTGTCGAATTTCTGGTTCTAGGCGCCGTGGCGGGCTTGATGGGAAGCCTGCTCGCCACGGCGTTTTCGGCGCTTTTGCTCAAGCGCTGGCTGGATGCGGACTTCCGCATCGATGTGGCGCCCAACCTGATCTGCATTGTGCTGACGGCGCTGGTGGCGAATGCCGCGGGATGGATGGCGAGCTTCCGAATCTTGGGGCAGAAGCCCCTCGAAGTATTGCGCGCGGAATGAGCGGGTACAGGGCTCAGAGCACCGCCGACTGAGGTGTTGGCCGGACGCTCGCTCAACGATACGTCAGAATGATTTCGAATGAGACCAGCGCGCTCGGATGCGGATCGGCTACGTAGATCGCGCGCTCCGTGGATTGTTCGACAAGCAGTCCGCCCACGAGGCCGGCCGGTTTGGTTTGGGCCGCACGGGAGAAGATGACATGAAGCTTTCTGTCGCCTGGAGGGCCACTGAGGTCAATGGCGCCTTCCGCCGGGACCGTGTATTTCGTTCGTGCTAGCACGGACAGATTAGTTAATGCCGCACGACCGTCCCAAACCGCAAGATAGCCCGCGGCGTTGGTCTCTATGCTTAGGCGAATGGCGTCGCCGGCGTGGAAAATCGCGGTGGGATCAGCTTCCAGATACGATCCGTCCGGCTGGCGTCGCAATAAAGTGTAGCGGAGGCCGGGCGTGCTTGAGGGCCGCGCGGCCGCGATTTTTGCGGCCGGTAGTACATCAGAGCGGCCGGCCACAAATCCGGCGGCCGCATCAGAAACGTAAACCGGGCTAAAAAAAAGCTGGCGCGCGCTCTGCTGGGTCTGCACGGCGCGATCCATCAGCGTGACTGGGCCGACCGCCGTCGCGAGAGTGTTGGATACCGCGACTTGCGCGGCCGAGGCCGGCTGCCTACTGACCGCGTCGGTGGAAATAGACAGTTCCACCTTCTTTCGATTTTCGGCGTCAGCCATGGGCGCTACCAGCTCCTTGTTCGCAGCCTTGTTCTCCTGCTTCGCGTCGGACTCAAGGGGCTTCCGGGCGCCACGATCCGACTGCGGAGGTGGAGCTGACGGGTCAAGTGGCGCCTCGGCGCTGGCGCGCTTTGACACATCGAGGGCAGTCGCGTACGTCTTTTGTTTCGCCGGTTGTGGCTCCGGTTCCGACCTAAATGTCGCGCGCGCCTGTGGCTCTGCACTCATCGGCAGCGACGTCATCGTCCGGGGCACCGAGAACTTCAGCGGCGCAGGTGTCCGCAGGAGCACCACGCCGATAACAAGGGTGGCGGCAACGGACGCGACAGCGGGCCAGCTCCATGCGGATATCCACTTCACCGTCGGTTCGGGCTTCGCCCGCAGCCCCGCAAGGAGATACGCGCGCGCTTGTGGATCGTCAAGCGTCTCTTTCAAGACCTGCTCGCTTGCGATCATGTCGAAGAGAGTCTGGTCCTCCATCGCGGCCTCAAAAAGCGCCTTGCTCTCGGCATCGGTTAGCGTGCCGGTGGCGTATCCGCCGAGCAGCTTGCGAATGTCGTCGCTCTTCACCGATTGCTCTCCCAGCTTCCGCCGAGCAGATCCAGCAGCTCTTTGCGGCAGCGGAAATCCCACGTGTACACGGTGTTGATGGAACCTGCTCCCATCCGCTTCTGAATTTCAGCGAAGCCCTTGCCTTCGAGCTTGAGCCGCATCAGTTGCCGGCAGCGCTCGCAAAGCCCGGTCATCGCGCGCCGCAAGCGTTCCATCATCTCCTTTCGCTCCACATATGCGCCAGGGTCTGGACCGAGGTCGGGTACCTGCACGTCGTCAACTGAAATGCTACCGCGTTCCCCCCGCCGCTCCGCTTTACGGTGCACGGCCATCATTTTGAAGCGCAGAATTTGAAGAGAAAGCGGAATGAGCTCCTCCAGACGCTCGACGTGCGCATACTTTTCATGCAACAGCATGAGCACCTCTTGAGCGAGATCTTCCGCCGCATCCCCTGCTATACGAGATGCCGCGAACGCGACGATCCTTTCACGCAGACGGACGAGGATTTCTTCGCGATCCACTGGACAAGCTCATGATAAACGTCCTTGTAGCAAAGGAGAAGGGCCCGTTTTCTGGGGACCCGCGTCTGTTACATTTGCGCCGGCCCTTCTTGGGCGTGCGCCGGTCTACAATAACGAAATGCGAAAGCTTCTCTTCACGACAATCGCGGGTCTGCTCGTTTTCGGTCTCTCGACATTAGCTCCAGCGCAGGCACCGCGCAAGAGTCCCCACGAATCGACCTCCATCGAAGTAGGCGGTCACAAAATCACCATCACCTACGGCCGGCCCTATATGAACAAACGCGTGATCATGGGCGGCCTGGTGCCGTACAACGAGGTTTGGCGCACTGGCGCGGACGAGGCCACGACCCTGCGCACGGACGCCGATCTGGACATCAACGGCCTCAAAGTTCCCAAGGGCGTCTATGCGCTTTTCACCATACCCAAGGAGAACGCCTGGACGCTGATCGTAAACAAGACCGCCAAGCAGTGGGGCGCGTTCAGCTACAAAGAGGCCACCGATCTTGGCCGCACCGACATGACCGTATCCAAAACGGATTCGCCAGTGGAGCAGTTCACGATTTCGATGACCCCGGAAGGGAACAGCGGCGTGATGCTGAAAATGGCCTGGGAAAAGACAGTGGCAAGCGTGCCCATCAAGGTCGCGCCTTAATCCGGCCACGAGAAAGAACCATTCGCTTTGCGCCGCTGGACCCCAAGACTTTTCTTGTGCCTGCATGGCTACACGAGGCACGATTTCACGGCTGATCTCATTGCCGGCGTGACGGTCGGCCTGGTTGCGCTGCCACTGGCCATGGCCTTCGGTATAGCCTCCGGCGTCAAGCCCGAGGCAGGTATTTACACCGCCATCGTGGCGGGCTTCCTCATCTCCGCCCTGGGAGGGTCGCGCGTACAGATCGGCGGTCCGACGGGCGCATTCGTCGTCATCGTAGCTGGCATCGTGGCGCGGCACGGGCTCTCCGGTCTCCTAATGGTCACATTGATGGCAGGTATCCTTCTGCTAGTCATTGCATGGAGCGGCCTTGGCAAGGCGGTGCAGTTCATTCCGCGCCCGGTGACCATCGGATTCACCAACGGAATTGCGCTGTTGATTGTCTCCACGCAAATCAAGGATTTTTTCAATATCGATACCGGCGCACACGCCGTGCCCAGCGAATTTTTCCCTCGCATTCGGCTGTTAGTGGAGAATTTCGGGACGGTACACCTACCCACGGTAGCGCTGGCTTCGGCTTCGCTGCTACTCATCGTCTTATGGCCGCGCCTTAATCGGCGTGTTCCCGGAATGATCGTGGCGTTGATTGCGGGTACGCTGGCCACAGCCATCCTCGACCTACCGGTGGTGACTATTGGCAGCCGTTTCGGCGGCATCCCCACAGGCTTTCCGCGCATGGCCATTCCGGAATTCCGCGCGGACCTGATCTTGCCCCTCTTGCCTTCCGCGTTCACGGTAGCATTGCTGGCAGCCATTGAGAGCCTGCTATCGGCGGTGGTGGCCGACTCCATGACCGGCGACCGTCACGATTCGAATGTTGAGCTTGTGGCGCAAGGCGTCGCCAATGTTGTGGTGCCGTTGTTCGGTGGAATACCGTCTACGGGCGCGATCGCCCGCACCGCTACCAATGTCCGTTCAGGCGCACGCACGCCCGTCGCCGGTATAGTTCACGCGCTTACATTATTGGTAATCGTGCTTGTGGCCGCACCGCTGGCACGGTTTGTCCCACTGGCCACGCTGGCCGCGGTGCTTCTGGTCGTCGCCTACAATATGGGAGAGTGGAGCGAAATCCGGCCTATCCTGCGCCTCTCCGCCGCGGATATCGCGGTGTGGTGGGCCACCTTCCTGCTGACGGTCATGGCCGACCTGACGGTGGCCGTGGAAGTCGGCATGGTGCTGGCTTCACTGCTGTACATCTACAGGATTTCGGAGACCACAACAGTCAGCACGGTGACCGACGAATACATCGAGGACGGACGGCTGCATATTCTGCAAGACAAACAGGTGCCGGATTACGTGACTATCCTGCGCATCCACGGGCCGTTTCTGTTCGGTACGACCGAGAAGCTCATTGAGGCCACCGCTAACCTGACCGCCTTCGCACCCATCGTGGTTCTGCGCTTGCGGAACATGTCAGCTCTCGACGCCACAGGCCTGCATGCCATCGAGTCGCTGGCAGACCGTCTGCGCGATTCCGGCCGAGCTCTATTGATATGTGGCGCACGCGATCAGCCAGCCAGCCTCATCGAGCGTTCATCACTTTACGAACATGTAGGTAAAGATGGTTTGCTGCCGCATATTGAAGCCGCGCTGATGCGAGCACGCGAACTGATGGCGCAGCACGAGGCCAAACAAATATCCACAGAATAAAATCGCGAGAGCTGGAAAGTTTAGATCGATTTCAAGCCAAACAAGCGCGCGGCGTTGTTATGGTAGACCTTCTTAAGAATTGAGTCGGGTAACGCGATGCCGTAAATTTTCCAGCGCCCTTGCGGCGGAACGGCGGATGGCGCGTAGTCGAAATATTCGTCTTCCGTTTCAAGGAACCGGAAATAACAGCGATACATGGCCGGCGTCAAATCCTGCTGCGGATATTCCCTGCCCGCGTCGAAGGTGGCGTCCGTGCCAAACATAATGCGGTCCTGGTAACGCTCGAAAAATTTGCGGGCGGTGCGCGGCTGCCGGCCCAACTCGCCCAGACGCGCGGCGATTTCCACATTCACGTTTGGATACCGATCCAGCCAACCGCTCACTTCCGCCAGGTCCTCGGCATCATTGCCGACATGCAGAAAGATGAACGTCGTCTTCGGGTGCCGCGCCGCCACGCGGTTGCGGGCCTCGTGCAGTTCGTTGCGCTTGGGATAGTCGCGGCCGTAAAACGACCATTCCGGGTGGCGCTGCAACTCTTCGTAGCGCTCATTAAAACGATCGTTGGGTGTGAAAAACGCCCCCGGATCGCCGGTGTGGATCTCGACCGGCAAGTTGTGCGCGCCGGCGGCATCCCACATCGGATTGAAGCGCGCATCGTCGATCTTCACCAGCTTGCCGTTCTGGCGCAGGCCCAGCCCGAGCGTCTTCAGGATCTTCAATCCGACCGCACCCTCGGCCTTACACTTGGCCAGCTCATCGGCCTGCCATTGCGCATAGCCAGGTTCATTGGCGCGCTTCCATGAAGGCTCCATCGCCGTGAGAAACTTACCGGCGAACGGCGCCATGGCCTTGCGAATTGCAGGAATCGTTTCGGAGTCTCCACCCGTGAGATTGATAAGCGTCTGCAAATTGCAGGCATCCATATCGCGCGCTACTTGGGCGAGTTCGGCTCTACCTTCGGGCGAATCCGGCGCGGCTTTGCGCCCGATGCCGAATAGGTGCGTATGTACATCAATGACGGGAAATCTTGCGCGCGCGACCGGGTGCTCGGCCACGTGCAACATTGTCTTGGGTTGAAATTCGGGCAGCGTGATGGCGCTGCCCGCCGACACCTGGAAAAAACTGCGGCGCGTCATCAGACGACGGCTCGTTTGCTCAAGAGATTGCGCACGAACTTCAGACTCGGCTCCACGAGTTCCCACGATCCCGCCCAGAAGCACATGTCGATGCACCACCATTCAATTTTCGGCACGTCGAGAAGCTTAGGCGCTATGCTGTCGAAATTGATAAATCCCTCGCCAAAGGGCCGGTGCGTGCTGGTCTCGTCACCATGCAGCGTGCCATCGGAATCAATCAGGTGGATGGCGCCGATACGGCCGCGCAGTTTTTCTAGAAATTCGGATACGCCGCCCGGCAGGGTTTCTTTCGCACCATGCTGCCGCGCGCCTACGACGGCGCACATGTAGGCATGCGACGTGTCGAACATCACCCAGAAATTTGGGTGACTTATGGCCTGATGCAGGGCAATTACTTCGGACGGTTTGTTGAACGCGAATCCCGGCTCAAACTCCCACACCATCCGGATGCCGCCTTGTTGCGCAATGCCGGCAGAGTCGCGCCACACATCCGCCAGACGGTCGAACGCTGCCCGATAATCGCCATCTTCGATGGAGCCGGGCGCCGCAATCGAGTCCACGCGAATGTTTGGGCTGCCGATATTCGCACACATCTCGACATTACGCCGGAACAAATCGAGATATTTCTGTTTGTTGCCTGCCACGACGGGATTGACGCTAGTGAAATCCGCCGCATAGCCTGAAACGCCCAGACGGTGATCTTGCAGAAATCGCACCAGCTTTTGACGTGATTCATTCGTCGGGTAGTGGTCGAGAGTAACGTGTGGCGGAAAACCGCAGATCTCGATGCCGTCATAGCCGGCTTCCGATAACCGCTGGACGGTCTTTTCAAATGGAATGGGGTTGTCGGCGAACGGACCGAAGGAAAAAGCCCAACTGCCTAAGGAAACTTTCATATTGCCTCGCTCTTGGTCATTTGTTTCACGCGCACCCAGCGATCGGAGCTCGACGCCTCCATCACCGCATCCAGCACCAGCTGGCACTTCAGCCCGTCGTCAAAGTTCGGCCGCATGGGCTTGTTCTGCGCGATGGCGTTTATCAAATCGGCCGCCTGGTTGCCGAAGGTGTGCTCATAACCGATGGCGCAACCTGGTACCCACCATTGCTTCATATACGGATGCACTTCTTCCCACACCGAGATCTTTCGCCAACCTTGTATGTGTTTTGGCTCGCGCGAATCGAAGTACCAGAGGCGAGACATGTCCTCCAGGTCGAAGTACAGGCTGCCCACATCGCCATTGATCTCGAACGTGTTTCCGTTCTTGCGCCCGTTGGCAAACCGCGTGGCCTCGAAGTGGCCGATGGCGCCGTTGGTATATTTGGCCACGAAGATCGACGCGTCCTCGATCTCGACCTTGGACTTACCGCCTTCAGGCCGTTCACGCTCATTGATAAAAATCTTGCTCGTGCCGGCCACCGATTCGATGTCGCCTGCCAGGAAATTTGAGAGATCGACGATGTGCGAATGCAGATCGCCAGTGACGCCGGAACCGGCGACGTCTTTGTCCATGCGCCACAGTAGCGGCACTGTCGGGTCCATCGTCCAGTCCTGTAAATAGAGCGCGCGGAAATGGTAAACCCTGCCAATCCGGCCTTCGTCGATCAACTGCCGCGCGAACGCGATGGCTGGAACTCGACGGTAGTTGAACCACACGGTATTGATCTTGCCGCTCTTGCGCGCTGCCGCCGTCATCTGCTCGGCTTCGGCGCCATTCATCGCCAATGGCTTCTCACACGCGACAATCTTGCCGGCCTCGAACGCTGCAATGGCGATGTCGCGATGCGTATTGTTGGGCGAGCAGATATCGATGACCTTGATTTCGGGATCATCGATAATGCGCCGCCAGTCGTCCACCGCCGTTTCCCAGCCCCAGCGTTGGGCCATCTTCTCCACTTTCGGCTTGTCACGGCCGCTAATGGTTTTCAGGCGTGGCGTCACGGGTAAATCGAAGAACTGGCTGATTTGGCGGTACGCGTTCGAATGGGCTTTGCCCATGAACTTGTAACCGATCATGCCGATGGCGATGCTCTGGCTCATATTGCCTGACTCGAAGGAAATCTACAGTGCGCCTTTCTGAATACACCATTCCGGGTTGTGGATGCAACCGCGCCCCGCGCGCGTGCGCTAACCTGAGAACGATGCCGCCGCTGCTGCACGAAATCGATCCCGGTCCCGAATGCCCAGAGACCGTTCGCATGATTGTCGAGATTCCGAAAAATTCGGGTAACAAATATGAGTACGACCGGGCGCTGGGAGTCTTCCGCTTGGATCGCACACTCTACTCGCCCATGCACTATCCCGGCGATTACGGTTTCATCCCCGGCACAGCGGCTGACGACGGCGACCCGATGGATGTGCTCACGCTGGTGGATCAACCCAGTTTCCCCGGCTGCCTGATCGAGGTACGCCCGGTGGCCGTACTCAACATGGTCGATAGCGATGTGGGTGACCAGAAAATCATTGCCGTTCCCACCCGCAACCCGCGCTACGACCAGATCCACACCATCGACCAGATTTTTGCCCACATCCGCCGCGAGGTCGAGCACTTCTTCAGCATCTACAAAGAACTCGAGGGCCGCGTTACCGAAATAAAAGGCTGGGGCGACCCGCGGGCGGCGAGAAAAGTGATCTTGGACAGCCGGAAGAAGTTCCTGGATTTGCGGCAGGAAAAAGTGGCGGTGAAGTAGCCGCGCCTCCCCCTTATGTCGCTCTATCCTGCTCCAACCTCGGCCAACAGAAAGCTCAACACATCCGTCAGTTCCTCCACCTGCTTACTGACTGGAAGCCCGGCGGAGTGCCCGGCTTTCGTGTCATAGCGCAGCAGCACAGGCCGGTCCGATCCGGTTGAAGCCTGCACCAGCGCGGCCATCTTGCGCGCGTGCAGCGGCGCAACGCGCGTGTCGGAATCCCCCGTCACGAACAACACCGCCGGATATTTCACGCCCTTTTTCACGTGGTGATACGGCGAATATTTGTATAGCACCTCGAACTGCTTTGGATCGTCGGCTGAACCGTACTCCGGAATCCATAATTTCCCCAGCAGAAACTGGTGATAGCGAACCATGTCGAGCAGAGGATACTGACAGGCCACCGTCTGAAACAAATCCGGGCGCTGCGTCAAAGCGGCGCCCACCAGCAGGCCGCCGTTCGATCCGCCTGAAATCGCCAGATGCGCGGGTTTGGTATAGCCGTTCTCAATCAGCCACTCCGCCGCGGAGATGAAATCGTCAAACACGTTCTGCTTGTTTTCCCGCATCCCGGCCTGATGCCACTTCTCGCCGAACTCGCCGCCGCCGCGCAGATTGGGAAGCGCGAAAACACCGCCATGCTCGGCAAAAATCACCGCGTCCGTACGGAATGCCGGAGTTTCGTTGATCAGAAAACCGCCGTAACCATAAAGCAGTGTGGGCCGGTTGCCATCCAGCTTGAGACCTTTCTTATAAACCAGAAACATGGGAACGCGCGTCTTGTCCTTCGACGGGTACCAGACCTGGCGCACCTCAAACTGCGACGGATCGATGGGGGCCTTCACACTCGCCCAGACGTCCTGCTTGCCCGTAGCGACGTCGTACCGATAGATGGTGGCCGGTTGGGCAAAGGACGTGAACGTGTAAAAAGCTTCGTTACTGTCCCAGCGCCCGGCGACCGCGGTGACCGTGCCCAATGAAGGAAACGCGATGTTGCCAACCTCTTTTCCGGATGGGTCCAGGATTTTCACACGCGAATTCACATTCTCGAGATAGTTGACCGCGATGCGCCCGCCGGCGACGGAAAAGTTCTGTATCACCGACTTCGATTCGGGCACCACCTCGCGCCAGTTCCCGCGTGCCGGCTTTGTGAGATCGATAGCGAAAATTCTTCCGTTGGGCGCATTCCAGTTGGTCTCTGCAAATATCCGGTTTCCGGCAAACTCGGGGGTGAACTCGGCTTCGAGATCATTTACGACCGTCGTAATCGGTCCGTTCGCCTGCAGATCCTTCACGTAAACTTCCGTCTTTTTACCTGGACCGTGGCCGATATAGAGCCCGAGATAACGCCCGTCGAGTGATACCTCAGCGACAACAAATTCCGATGGACCGGTTTGCTTACCGAAAATCTCCTTATCCGACGCCACGTCCTTTCCAATCCGGTGGTGATAGACGCGCGATCCTTCCGGTAGAGATTTGGAGTAGTAGATATCTCTCTTGTCCGGAGTCAACTGGAGGCTGAAAAACCGGGTCCGCGGCAGATGGTCGACTTCCTTGTGAGCGTCCACGTCGAGAATCGTCGCCGCCTCTTCGTCTTCCCCGCCCTGCCGGGTGCCATAGACCAACCACTTGCCGTCCTCGGAAACATCCAGGATATTTACTGACATGGTCTGGTCGCCGCCCGACTTGTTGAGATCAATCAGCACTTCATCGCGTCCGTGCAGGCCGTTACGGAAACAGATGGCGTATTGATTCTGGTCCGCCAGCCGCCGCGTGAAAAAGTAGCGGCCGTTCCGAACAACGGGCGTGTTGAAACGCTCGGTCTTCAGCAGTTCATCCAGTCGCTTGGTGATGGCGGCGCGGCCCGGCAGTGGGTCGAGCACCGAACGTGTATATGCATTCTGAGTGTCGATCCAGAGGCGCGTCTCCGGGCTCTGCTGATCCTCCAGCCACCGGTAGGGATCGTGAATAGTGACCCCATGGACAGTGTCAATTACATCGTCCGTCCGCGTTTTCGGCGCGGGAGCAGCGAGCGGTGCCGCCACAGCGGCCGCTAGCGTAAACAGGAGCAATTGCGATTTCAGCATATGTTAACTGTGAGACGTAACCCGCCGCCAAATGTAGTACACCGGGACCCCCGCCGCAACGATGGCGAGTCCGATCAGCGAAGGAACCGGCGTAGTCACGATGGTGTTGATCACGAACCAGAACGCTACCGCCGCGAATGCAAGGGGCGTCACAGGGTAGCCCCACATCTTGTAGGGTCGCGGCAGATTTGGCGCTTTGCGCCGCAGAACCACCACACCCATCACTGCCAGGCCATAGAAAATCCACGCCGCGAAAACCACGTACGAGAATAGGCGCTCGTAAGAGCCGCTGGTCGCTAGCACCGCGGCCCAAACGCCCTGGACAACAATCGCGACGTGCGGCGTCTCGAATCGCGGATGGACATTTCCCACAGATCGAAAAAACAGCCCGTCGCGCGCCTGGGCGAAATAGGCGCGCGCAAACGTAAGAATCGCCCCGTTCGATGCGCCGATGATTGAGAGCAGAATCGTGAGCGAGACGAGCGTTCCGCCGATAGATCCCATGGTAACTTCCGCCACCCTAGCCGCCACGCGGTCGGTCGTCACGATCGTGGGGACGGACAGGACACGCATATAAGCCACATTCGCCGAAAGATAAATCGCGATCAGTGCTGCCGTCCCAAGACTCAGCGCGAGCAGTAGATTGCGCTCGGGCCTTTTGACCTCGCCGGCGACTAAGCTCACGCAGTTCCATCCTTCGTACGCC
>DATLVQ010000734.1:0-4428 GCA_035577325.1 Bryobacteraceae bacterium
ATGCTCCACGAGATGGCGAATCACCGCTTTCAGCTCGCTTTCCATCACCGGAAGCATGTCCGGGCGCGGCACGAGAAAATCTTCGAAATCGGCCGCAGAGAAAACCAGCATTTCTCCTGCGCCATTGACACGATAGAAGTCGTCCCCATCACCGGCCTTGGTCATTTTGGTCCAACTCTGAAAGTCAGCCAGTTCCTGCTTCGGCCTCTGCGTAAAGAGGTTGTATGCGAGACGAATCGATAGCTCACCATTGCGATGCAGTTCGTTTACTACGCCATAATCGTCGGGATAGTTCTGAAATCCGCCGCCGGCGTCGATCGCGCTGGTAATACCGAAGCGGTTGAGCTCACGGAAGAAGAGCCGGGAGGAATTCAGTTGATCTTCGCGGGAGAGCTTTGGGCCCTTGGCGAGGGTGGAATAGAGAATGTTGGCGTTGGGCTTGGCGATGAGGAGGCCGGTGGGATTTCCGTGGCGATCACGCTGAACCTCACCAGCTGGAAATTCTGGGGCGTTCTTGTCGTAGCCCACGGCACGCAGGGCAGCTGCGTTCAATAGCGCCCGGTCATACAGATGCATTACGAACACGGGCGTGTCCGGGGCAACTGCGTTGATCTCATCCAGCGTCGGCATGCGGCGTTCGGCAAACTGGAACTCGGTCCAACCTCCAATCACCCGTACCCACTGAGGCGCGGGCGTCCGTGCAGCCTGTTCCTTCAACATGCGCAGGGCATCGGCTACCGAAGGGACGCCATCCCAGCGCAATTCCAAGTTGTAATTGAGCCCGCCGCGTATCGGGTGCATGTGGGAATCGTTGAGACCGGGGATGATGGTTCGTCGTCCACCATCAATTACGCGCGTTTGCGGACCCCGCAGGCGCAGAATTTCTTCATCCTTGCCCACAGCGGCTATCTTTCCGGCCGTAATGGCGATGGCCTCGGCAAACGAGGGTACCCCGTTCGTGGCGACCTTAGCGTTGTGCAAAATGAGCTCAGCAGACACGGTAATTTCCCTTTCAGATTTTCCAAGTGGATTGAAAGGGCGGAGGAGGCTCCGCCCTTCGGGCTTTACTTGTGAGCTGCGAGGGCAGCTGGAACTACATATTCGGCAAACTTCGTGGCTGGCAAACCATGGACCATGGTGTAAGCGTATTCGACCCCAATACCATAGGCTCCGAGATGCGTTCTCACGATGTCCATGACAGCGTCGTAGGTTCCCTTCTGAGCCCAGTCGCGTTGCCATTCGAGCATGACGGACATAGAGGTGACCGGCTTTGCGCCGGCCTGAATGACGCGCTTCATCGCATTGTCGTGAGCAAGCTGGCTCACATCGCCGCAGCAATCTTCCACGACATAGACTTCGTAGCCGTCATGGATCGCCTGCACCGAGGGAAACGCAACACAGACTTCTGTCCAAAGGCCGGCCAGAACGATCTTCTTGCGTCCGCTTTTTTCGATCGCGGCGACAAAGTTTTTGTCGTCCCAGGAGTTCATCGAGGATCGCTCGATCGGCTCCTGGCCGGGAAATACCGCGCGGAGCTGCGGCCACATATTTCCGCTGAACGACTTCGTCTCGACCGTCGTTAAAATCACAGGTACGTCGAACACCTTTGCGGCTTTTCCGAAGGCCACGGTGTTGTTGATAATGGACTGCCGATCGAAGTTGCTTACGCCGAACAGCATCTGTGGTTGATGATCGATCAGCGCCACAATGCAATTGTCAGGTGTCAAGAGCCCCTTCTCCGATAGTTTGGGACGTCCATTTGATGATTGTTGAGCCATACGATTTCAGATTCCCCTTTCAATTGATCGCGTCGAACTGTCCCTGCGAAGAAAAGCAACCGTATGTCCAACGCCGAACATTAGCGTGAGAATCGGCAATCTGCCTTGTTTTCAACAAGAAAGGAACGTAGGCCCAGAAAGAGGAATTCCACTCGCAGCTATTTCATGCCATGGATTTGACGAAAGCGTCGATGTCGCGACTCCAGTTCTGAACTCTTGCACGCCGTGCGGATGTAGCAAGCCCGCGCAGGCTCTGCCACCGCCAGCAACACGGAGAGGCGGCCGAAGCGTCTCCGCAGTGATGAAACACGACTGGCGATCTATTTGCTTCGCGAGCTGAAATCACTTAATTGCGACTCGGATGAATGTTTCCACCCACTGGCCATGTGTTTTGTCACAGAAGGGGCCGCGAGACTAAGGACCCACTTGTAGCGCAGCCGTGAGTTCTCTCGATACGGAGCGGGGGATATCGTCATGGTGCGCTCTCCATGCGGGTGGAAGGACGTGCTTCGTGCAAAGATAGAAGACGGAGACGGAGCCAATAACTCCGAAAAGCATTGGAACAAGGAAATCGTGACCGATCCGAGTGAACTCCATGATCAAGACAACGGCTGTAAGCGGCATCTTCATCGAGGATGCCAGGAAAGCGGCACTTCCCACGATCGCGAATGCTCCCAGAGGCAAACCAGGCCATGCATAATTCCAGAATCCGCCGAGAATAATTCCCAGCAAGGCGCCGATCGATAGCCCTGGGGTTAGTAGGCCACCTTCCGCACCTGCGCGTAGAGCGCCTAGCGTGACCAGCACCCTCAGCAACAACAGCACAACTGCAACTGTGAGACCGATGTTGCAGTCGAAGACTTCCTGCGCCACCCCCTTTCCGTTGCCCAACAGTTGCGGAAACGGGATCGCCAGCAGACCGATGACCGGAAACACCACGGCACACCACAACGGTAGCCGCCGGTCTCGAGGGGCGTGTGCGCGAGCTGCTCCAGCCCCGCGAACAAACCCGTACGCCGCAAATCCAAAAACAGGTCCCATCACGATCGACCAGACGACGAGCGGCGAGGAAATGGCCAATGGCGGCAAAGAATATTGCGATTCATTTCCCAAGCCGACCCAAGCCAGTACTGTCGCAATAACACAGGTTGCAAAAGCCGGTATCAGCGCCTGCAAACTCAGAGTCCCCAGCAAAACCTCAAGAACAAAGAGCGCTCCCCCTAACGGAGCGCTGTAGACCGCGGCCAGTCCAGCTCCTGCGCCGCAGGCAACCAGCACTCGACGAAACTCCGGCGTCAAACCCGCCCGGTCAGACAGCCTTCCAGCAAGCACTGCGCCGACCTCACGGGGTGCAACCTCACGACCGAGGGGTGAACCCAGGCCCACTGTGACGATCTGAAGAAGGTCGTGTCCAATCGTGGAGAAAAACGGCATGCGGGAATTTCTGTCTTCGACCGCCTTGCGGATCGAAATTAAGGGACTACCGAATCGATATAGTGCCCACCAGCCGGTTCCCGCTACCGCCCCGCAAACAGAGAGCACCACGAAGCGCCGCAATGGTGAAGATGCGCTGACCCCCTCAAGGAAACTCTCATTGCTGACGATGGTGTGAAGACTATAGCCGTAGGCAACGTGCTGGACGAAATGGAGCAGTAAACCGAGCACCATCCCACCCAGCCCCGCAGCGAGGCCGACCGCTACTGTTACGGTTGCCAAGATCAAGCAACGCCCCTTGGCCGAATTACCGGTTGGCATTCTCATGTGTTCTGCCGAATCCATACGTAGTCACTGTTCTCCTCTAAGACTCCACCTTTAGCACGTAGGTGGCGTCGAACTGGCCGAGATATTTGAGAATGGGATAGTCAAAAATGAAGACCCCAATGTGAAATCCGACCTCCACTACTTTGTGGCGCTTGCCAGCTTGCCGCAACACTCGGGGTGTTCAGGCAAGGCGGTGCTATACCATCCGCCACCCAAGGCCTGGACGAGGAGTACAGCCGGCGTCGGTTTGAACTCTGATCCATCTTGGTTACTCACCTTCGTGCGGGTGCCGCGTTCCTTTTGCGGACAACTGTCGAACGCCCGTTGACGCGAAGACTGAGCATGAATAGGAAGATTACGATGTTGGTCACGAACACAGCGGACTCTAGCCAACGCGGATCACGCAGCATCCAGTACAGCTCCGGCGGCAAATATAAGGCCGTGGATAATAATGAGAACCATTGTGCCCACTCTCGTTCACGCCAAAGGCCGTATGCCTCAATCGACCTCACCGATGCGTAAGCGAAAGTGCCCAGCGCCAGTACCCACAGATTCCGATCACTGGAATGGCTCGCTAGCCCAAAAAAGAGATTCGAGAGCCTCCCTTCGGGATTAACGTGAAGCACCCGGACGACTTGCTCGGCAACCTCTTCGAGATTTTTGTGCATAAGATGAAAAAATCCGCAACCGAGCAGTAAGACGATCGCTGCCTTTGTCACTTCGAATATGGCGACCGTGCGCAGGGCGACCGATGTCTTACTAAAGCGAGGTCGATCTAGCGCATGCCGTTCCATAGTCTCCGAAGCCTTGGACTGAGCTCTAGATGATCAGCGTACCTTCCTGGTAATCCTGTTCGATTGTGGTTGACTCGCCGAAGCCGCCAAACCCG
>DATLVQ010000735.1:0-15938 GCA_035577325.1 Bryobacteraceae bacterium
GCCGGTGCCCGAGAACAGCAGAATGCTCGCGGCGAGAATCAGCACCGCTAGCATCACCATCTTGACTTCCTTCTGCGCGATTTTCTTGCCCAGGTATTCGGGGGTTCTGCCCACCATCAGCCCGGCGATGAAAACAGCCAGAATGGCGAACATCAGCATGCCGTAAAGACCCGCCCCCACGCCGCCGAACACCACCTCGCCCAGTTCAATGTTGACTAGCGGCACCAGACCTCCGAGCGGCGTAAAACTATCGTGCATGGCATTCACCGCGCCGCAGCTGGCATCGGTGGTCACGGTGGCGAACAACGCCGAATTCGCGATGCCGAAGCGTACTTCCTTGCCTTCCATGTTGCCACCCGTTTGAGTGGCGGTCGGATGGCTCTCAATCCCCAGGGCGGTCAAAATCGGATTCCCGTATTGCTCGGCCGAATAGCTGACCACCACACCCGCCAGAAACAGAACGCTCATGGCGGCGAATAGCGCCCAACCCTGCCGCGTGTCCTTCACCATCCTGCCGAACGCATATGTGAGACCCGCCGGAATCACGAAGATGGAAACCAGCTGGATGAAGTTCGTGAGCGGCGTCGGATTTTCGAACGGGTGCGCGGAATTCCCATTAAAGAAGCCCCCGCCGTTCGTGCCCAGCATCTTGATGGCTTCCTGCGAGGCCACCGGACCTTGCGCAATGGTCTGCTTGCCGCCCTCGACGGTCGTCACAGTGGTATAAGGGCTGAAATTCTGAATCACGCCTTGAGAGACGAAAAACAGCGCGACCACGATCGACAGCGGCAACAGCACATAGATTGTGGCTCGCACCAGATCGACCCAAAAATTGCCGATCTTCTCGCTCGAATGCCGCGCAAACCCTCGCACCAGCGCAATCGCAATCGCCATGCCTGCCGCCGCCGAAAAGAAATTGTGCGTAGCGAGCGCGACCATCTGGGTCAGGTAGCTCATTGTGGTCTCGGGCGTGTACGCCTGCCAGTTGGTATTGGTGGTGAAGCTGACGGCAGTGTTGAACGCCAGGTCTGGCGTCATCGCGGTCGCGCCCGGCGCGGCGTGGGCAGTGCCGAAACCCTGCGGATTGAACGGCAGAAGTCCCTGTACGCGCTGGATCAAATAAGTCAGCAGCAGACTCGCCAGGCTGAAGATCAATAGCGAAGCCGCGTATCCGGTCCAGCGTTGTTCCTGCTCTTCCTTGATCCCGCACAGGCGGTAGATCAACCGCTCGACGGGCCGCATCACAGGATGCAACCAGGTACGCTTGCCTTCGAAAACACGCGCCATGAACGATCCCATCGGCTTGGTGAGCGCCAGCACGGCCAGAAAGAACACCGTGATTTGAAGAAGTCCGTTAGGAGTCAAGCCAGCCTCCAGTTCAGAAACGTTCCGGGCGCAAGAGCGCGTATACGAGGTACACAGCCAGCGCCAGCGAGATCGCACCAGCAATTAGATAGTCCATTGAGCACCTTTAAAGACGGTCGCACCCGCGCACGTAAGCCCAACTCACAAAAAAGAACAGCACGGCGATCGAGATGAACAGCAAATCCTGCATCGATCCTCTCAGACTCGAAGAACGGCGACACTATGTCCGGCCCGCGCCAGCGACCGGGCTAACTTGACTTCAGCATTCGGCCACCAGCGTCTCTTTACCGCCACAACTACCAGAGCGCTGGGCGTGAGGCCTTGCCGAATCCCGGTGTCCAAATCCCTCGCGATCATCACTTGCACATCCACCGGCGCTTCGATTTCCCGCGCCAGCGCGACCAGCGCCCGTTCCACGAATTGCGGCGTGACGTCGGGCTGGTCAAGCGGGAGTGGAAACGGCACAATTTGGACTGCCAGCAGCGTAACGCGCGCGCCGAGACTCCTCGTCAGCGCCGAGACAGCGTTCAGGCAGGCCTTCGCCAGCTCGCGCGAGGTGTGGATCACAAACACCTGCAGTTCGCCGGCGCCGGCCCTCGACTCCGCGAATCCACGCAGCGCAAGCTCGTCCAGCTGTATGATCTGCGGTCGCGCCTGCGCTTGAAACTTCTGCATATCGGCCTTCCAGCAACAGGGTATGCCGAAGGCCATTAAGAAGTCGTTAAGAAAGGGTTGAAAGTTCCTTATTGCTCTTCGGGGACAGCAAACCTGTAGCCCACCCAGGGTTCGGTCAGCACGTACTTTGGCCGCGCGGGATCGGGCTCGATCTTCTTTCGCAAGTGGTTGATAAACACGCGCAGATAGTCAGTCTCGTCGCCGTAGTCCGGCCCCCATACAGCTTGCAGCAGCTCGCGATGCGGCACCGGCTTGCCTCCGCGCGAAACCAGATGGCGCAAGAGTTCGAATTCTTTGGGCGTCAGCCTGACGCTCCTTTCCTTCACGCGCACGCGGCGATTGTCGAAATCGATTTCCAGATCGCCGGACGCGAAGCTGTGCGGTCCGCTCTCGGTCGAGCCTGGAGCCCGTCGCAATGCGGCGCGGATGCGCGCCATCAGCTCCTGCATGCCGAAGGGCTTGCAAACGTAATCGTCGGCTCCGGCATCCAGGGCCTCAACCTTTTCCTTCTCTGCATTACGCACCGTCAGAATGATGATCGGCACATCCGACCCGTTGCGCAGCTCCCGGCACGCTTCCAGACCGCTCATACCGGGCATGTTCAGATCCAGCAGAACCAGATCGGGAAGAAAGGCGCGAAATTTTTCTAGAGCCTCTTCGCCCGTGCGCGCCTCGTCCACCTGGTGGCCTGTGCTGGTGAGAGTGGCGCGCATCATCCGGCGAATCTGCGGCTCGTCATCCACCACTAAAATCTTTGCGCCGCTCATCGCACTAGTTCGGTTTTATGGATGGGCAGCGCCATGCTGAACACGGAGCCCTTGCCGGGCTCGCTGGTCACCCAGATCTTCCCGCCATGCGCTTCCACGATACCCTTAGCGATCGAAAGGCCCAGGCCCGTGCCCAGCACGTTGTCGCGCGAACTGCTGCCGCGATAAAACTTGTCGAAAATTCTCGATTGCTCTTCTTCTGCGATGCCTTTACCCCGGTCGGTCACGCTGAGGACGATCTTCCCGCTGACGACCTCCGCGGAAATGGTCAGAGGCGAGCCCGCTGCCGAATAGTTCACGGCGTTATCCAGAAGCTGCTTCAACACCTGCTGGATGAACTCAAAATCCACATCGGCCGCCGGCAGCGTCTCCGGGATTTGCAGTACAATCTCACGTCCCTTCAGCGATTCCTCCTGGTCTTTCAAAGACGCGGCAACGATATCCGCGATGCCGTGAGGCGCCCTGTCCGGGTGCAGTTTCGCGGCCTCGATCCGCGACATCTCGAGCACCTCCACCACCAGCCGGTGCAGCCGGTCCGCTTCTTCATTGGCAATCGTCAGCAGTTCCTCTTCCTCGGGATCGTGCCGCCTGGCAAGTAAGTGCGTGACCACGCCTTTGATAGACGTAAGCGGCGTCTTCAGATCGTGCGCCAGCGCATCCAGCAGCGCCGACTTCAGCGTTTCACTCTGCCGCGCCACTTCGATTTTGCTAGCCTGCTCGAGCGACCGCGCCCGCTCGATGCCGATCGCCACCAGATACGCCAGGGCATGTAACGCCGCCGTGGAGAGCTCGCTACCGACGAAGCCCAGGCTGCCGGTGACCTGTCCACCCAGGCGGATCGGCACAATGGAAATTTGCCGCTGGCGGTCGATCAGTGGCTCCTCGCGATCCGCGATGCCCCGCAATTGCTCATCGGAGATGACGAGCGTCTTGACGTCGGAGCGGAAGAATTCGTCGTCCACCTTGCTGAAAAAGACGGCAGCAGGAATCTCGAACGTCCGGATGATGCTGTTGACTGCATCCCGGGCGGCGCTGCGCACGCTGCCGCTCAGCAGCATAGCCTGGCCGAGGGCATACAAACGCTCGACTTCCTGGCGCCGCGCGATGGCCTCCGCCGCCCGGCGCCTGGCCCGGACCGAGAGCTGGCTGCCCGTGATGGCAGTCACCAGAAACGCCAGCAGCGCCACCCAGTTCTGCGGGTCTGCGATGGTGAACGTTCCCACCGGCGGCAGAAAAAAGTAGTTGAACCCCAGCATGGCTGCGATCGAAGCTACGATGGATTCTGTCAGCCCCCACTTCGTCGCGATGCCCAAGATCGCCAGCAACATCGTCAGCGCGACAGTGGTGGCGTTCACCGGGACCAACTGGTAATAAACGAAGATGATGGCGGCAACCAGCGCCACCGACGCTATCGTCCGCGCAGCCCAACGAACCGGCGTATTCACGCATCGATCCTCATCGGTATAGTATCGTGTCGTGCCGGCGTCAGAGAAATCGGTGAGAGTTCCATAACTTATCCGGAACAAACCAAGTGCCGATACTCTCCTCCTCGCATTCGCTCACGGGCAGGGCCTGATTGTATCCTGGAAGTCTGGAGCAATCTTTGGGACGCATCTGGCTTGCCATACGCAGCTTCTTTTCTATCCTGTTCAGCGGCTCTCTTCCCGAGGACGCGCTGACTAGGCTTGGCCTCGCGCGCCGCGGCGCACCCAAGCCGCAGACGACCTCGGCCCCGGCTGTACTGCGCCCCTCCGACGGCGCCGTGCAAATGCTCTCTATCCTGCAGCGCGATGCGCGCCTGATCGATTTCATCATGGAAGATATCGCAGCTTACACCGATGACCAGGTGGGTGCGGCGGTGCGCGGCCTTCACGATCAGGCGCGCGAGTCGCTGGCCCGCTATGTAAAGCTCGAACCGGTGATCGATGGTGTCGAAGGCACGTTCACCAAGCCCGCGATCTCTGATCCCGCCGCAGTCAAATTCGTCGGCAACGTTCCCGCGGGCAAGCCCTCGGGTGGCCTTCTGCGCCATAAGGGCTGGCGCGCCGGCAAAATCGATCTTCCGCCGCTCAATCCTAAACAGGATTCGAGCATCCTCGCGCCGGCTGAAATTGAAGTGGAATGAAGTACGTAATAGGAATCGACCTGGGCACGACCAACTCCGCCCTGGCTTACGCCGAAATTAGACCTGACGCGGACCCCTTTGACACGCCCGAAGTGCGGCTGATGGATATTCCGCAGCTCGTCAATCCCGGGGAAGTGCGCGATGAGCCTTTGCTGCCATCTTCGCTCTACGTTCCCGGCGCGACCGATTTTCCGACGGGTTCGCTGGCTCTTCCATGGGACGCGGAGCCGAAATTTGTCACCGGCCGTCTGGCGCAGAAACGGGGCGTCGAGAATGCCGGCCGCTTAGTGGCATCGGCGAAATCGTGGCTTTCGCATGCCGGTGTCGACCGAATGGCGCCGATTCTCCCTTGGAATGCGCCGGAGGGCGTGCCGAAACTTTCGCCGGTGGATGCCTCATCGCGCTATCTCGATCACCTGCGCCGTGCGTGGGACGCCAGGATGCCCGACGCGCTGTTCATGGAGCAGCAGGTGCTGGTCACGGTTCCCGCGTCGTTCGACGCCGTGGCGCGCGAGCTGACCTTGCACGCGGCCGAACGCGCCGGCTTACGCGAAGTCACGCTGCTTGAAGAGCCGCAAGCCGCATTTTACGCGTGGATCGAGCGCCACAAGAACTGGCGTGAACAGGTCAAGCTCGGCGATCTGATTCTAGTCGTCGATATCGGCGGCGGCACCACCGACTTCACGCTCATTGCGGTGACGGAGCAGCAAGGCGAGCTTGCGCTGGAGCGCATGGCTGTGGGCGAGCACATCCTGCTGGGTGGCGACAATATGGATCTTGCGCTGGCCCGCCTCGTCGCCGGCGAGCTAGCGGAAAAAGGCACGCGCATCGATACCCTGCAGCTCCATGCCCTCTGGCACAACTGCCGCGCCGCTAAGGAAAAACTGCTCGCGCCCGGCGCGCGCAGCAAGGAGCAGCCCGTCACCATTTTGGGAAAAGGCACGGGGTTGGTCGGCGGCACCATCAAGGCCACCTTGCGCCGCGAGGACATCGACCGTGTGCTCGGCGAGGGTTTTTTCCCGCCCGTATCCAGCTCCGAGATCCCGCAACGCCAGCGCCGAATGGGCTTGCAGGAAATCGGCCTGCCTTACGCCGCCGACGCCGCCGTAACTAAACACATGGCGCAGTTCCTGCGGCAGCAGGCATCTTCCGCTGAACATCAGCGCGTCCGCCGCGGTCCATCCGGTCTCGCCGCGCCGACGCATGTTCTCTTCAATGGGGGCGTCCTACACGCACGGCTGATTCGCGACCGCCTCATCGAAGTGCTCGACGCATGGCTCGTCGCCGAAGGCCTCGGTCCCGTCCAGCCGCTGGCCGGCGAAGACCTGATGCACGCCGTCTCGCGCGGTGCGGCCTACTACGGCCTGGCGCGCCACGGCCGCGGCGTGCGCATTCGCGGTGGCGTGCCGCGCGCATATTACGTCGGCATCGAGAGCGCCATGCCCGCGGTCCCCGGAATGGCCTCACCGCTCAAGGCCCTGACCGTTGCCCCTTTCGGCATGGAGGAGGGAACCTCCGTCCGCATCCCCGGCCGCGAGTTTGGGCTCGTCGTCGGTGAGCCCGCCGAGTTCCGGTTCTTCTCGTCGAACGTGCGCAAGAATGACGCCCCGGGCGCCATGATTGAAGATTTTGCGGGCGACCTCCAGGAGCTTTCCCCAATGGAAGTGAATCTCTCGTCCACCGACGGAACCGGCACTGTGCCAGTGTCGTTTGAAACCGTGGTAACCGAAACCGGCTTGCTGCAATTGTGGTGCGTGGCGCGCGACGGCCGCCGCTGGAAGCTCGAATTCAACGTTCGCGAACGCGTGCCGCTATGAAAATCGGCATCGATCTCGGTACCACCAACTCCGCGCTCGCCTGGGTGGACCCGCGCGAAGCCGAGGACGTCAACTATCCTCCCATTCATATCTTCGAAGTGCCGCAGCTCGTGGCCCCTGGCAAAATTGAGCCGCGTCGCACGCTGCCTTCATTCATGTTCCTCGAGGACGGCCGCCCGGTCGGCGTCTACGCTCGCGAGCAGGGCGCGCTCGTGCCCACCCGCCTGGTGCACTCAGTGAAATCGTGGCTGTCCAATCCCGATGTCGACCGCACCGCGAAAATCCTGCCGTGGGATTCCCAGGAGACCGGGCGCGTGCTCTCGCCGGTCGAAGTCTCCGCCGAGTTCTTACGAACATTCCGCGAGGCCTGGGACGTGCAGCACGCCGCGCCGCTGGCTGAAGAAGACATCGTCCTCACTGTGCCGGCGTCGTTTGACGAAGAGGCGCGCGAACTGACGGTGGCGGCCGCCGCGGAGGCCGGCCTGCCGAAGCTCACCTTGCTGGAAGAGCCGGCCGCCGCATTCTATTCATGGATCGCCAACAACTTCGAGCGCTCACGCAAGCTGCTCTACGACGGCCAGATCGTATTGGTCTGCGACGTTGGCGGCGGCACCAGCGACTTCAGCTTGATCCGGGTCGGCCGCGAAGGCGACCGCATCGATTTCACGCGCACCGCCGTCGGCAAGCATCTGCTGCTGGGTGGCGACAATCTCGATCTCACGCTGGCCTGGCTCGTAGAAACGAAACTGGGGGTACCGCTGTCTATCCGCCAGCGCAGCGGACTGCGCCGCCAGTGCACAGCCGCCAAAGAGCGGCTGCTCGGCGATGCGCACTTGAAGAGCGTCGAGATCACGGTGCTTGGTGCGGGCGCGTCGCTCATCGGTGGCTCGCTGAAGAGTGAAATCCTGCGTGAAGAAGCCTTGGAGCTGGCGCTCGATGGCTTTCTCCCCATCACGGAGCGCGGCGATGCGCCCAAGGAAGAAAAACGCAGTCTCTTCCGCGAGCTGGGGCTGCCCTACGTGACCGATCCCGCTATCACCAAACATTTGAATGCGTTTCTCGAAGGCGCCGCCCAGCAGCCCGATGCCATCCTGTTCAACGGCGGCTTCTTCATTCCAGATATTTGCCGCGAGCGCGTGGCCGATGCCGTGGGCCACTGGTATGGCAAGCGGCCGGAGATTCTGGAGAACCGCGACTTGGATCTCGCCGTCGCCACGGGCGCGGCTTACTACTCCTATGTGCGTTCTACCGGCAGCGGCGTGCTGGTGCGTGGAGGCCTGCCGCGGACGTACTACCTCGGCATCGGCCAGCTGGCCGAGGACAAAATCGCAGCTGTATGCTTAGTTCCGCGCGGCGCCGAGGAAGGCGCGACGCTCGAAATCGATCGCGACGATCTACAGCTTGTCGCCAACCGTCCTGTTTCGTTTCGCCTCTACAGCTCGCTCACGCGCACCGAAGATCTGCCGGGCCAGGTTCTGGAATTCGCCGCCGGCGGCGACAGCCTGCACACACACGCGCCGCTCCACGCCGTGATCCGTTTCGGAAAATCCGGCGAGCGCCTGATCCCGGTGAAAGTGGGCGCGCGGCTCACGGAAATCGGTACGCTCGAAACCTGGTGCGAATCGAAAATCAGCGATCAGCGCTGGCGTCTGCAGTTCGAGCTGCGCAAGCATGCGGGCGAACCGGCGAAATCGAAGCCTGCTGCGGTCGTGAGCGAGGCCACGGTCCAGCAGGCGGCCGAGCTGGTGCGCAACGTCTTCTCGACCACTGCCAAGTCGCAGGTCGCTCCCGAAGAATTGCCGGCGAAACTTGATGAGATCATGGCGCTCGGCCGCGCGTCCTGGCCCCTCACCGCCATCCGCCAGCTCGCCGACGTGTTTCTCGAATGCGCTAACGGCCGCAAGAAGAGTCCCGCGTTCGAAGCCCGCTGGCTCAATCTCTGCGGATTCTGCTTGCGTCCCGGTTTCGGCTTTCCCGGCGACGATTTCCGCGTGGAGCAGGCGCGCCGCATTTACTCAGGCGGCCTGCAGTACGCCAACCAGGTGCAATGCGAAATCGATTGGTGGATTTTCTGGGGCCGCATCGCCGGCGGCCTCAATCGCAACCAGCAGGCCGACATCTACCAGCGCATCGCGCCGTTTCTGCTGCCCCGCGGAAACAAGAAGCCGCCACGGATCAATAGCAGCCTCCTGCGTGAGATGTGGCGCACGGCGGCCAGCCTCGAACTTCTGCCTATCCAGACCCGGACCGAACTCGGCGAGGCGCTGGTTCGCGGCGTCAAAGCGGGTACGGCGCGTGAATCCGAGCTGTGGTGCCTATCCCGCATCGGTGCCCGCGAATTGTTCTACGCGCCCATCAATCAGGTACTGCCGCCCGCCACGGTGACACGATGGGTGGAATCGCTACTGCCCTTATCTGCGGCCCCTGAAACTCTGGCGTCGCTCGGACGCCGAACCGATGATCCAACGCGCGATCTTTCCTCCGCCACGCGCGACACCATGCGTCAGAAGCTCACGACGCAACCACGCTCCGCGCAGTTACTAGCCATTTTCGATGGAGAAGAAGCACGCGACGAACGCGCGCTAGGCCGCATCTTCGGTGAAGAGCTGCCGTCGGGATTGGTGCTTTCGCAGACAGCGGAGCAGGCACTCTGAACTCCGTGGCGCGCCGCTAGGCGGATGCATTCAGGTCTGCTAGCATGCGAGACGTGCAACCAGCAGAAGCTCTATGGATGAAAATCGTCGGCGTCCTGCTGATTTTACTGGGCCTGACATTGTTTGCTTCTCCACGAATCACCTACCACGTAAAAGAGAAGGTCATTCATACCGGGTCAATCGATATTGCTGCTAACCGGCAAAAGACTGTTATTGTCCCGCGGGTCGTCGCGTCGCTCGTCATTGGCACCGGTGTGATCGTGATCGTTCTTGGCAGCCGCAAACCGCAGTCATGAGAGTATTCATGGTCGAGGCATAACTTTTCACGTCGTGGGCGCTCTGGGAGGTGCTCCCGCGCGAAAAATTATAGGGCTCCGGCATGATCGGACGGGCTACTTTCGTCCGCCAACCTCTACGCCATCACGCCCGTCGACAGCCGTCCGTACAATTTCACCACGTTCTCCATCATCCGCAGCCCGCAGTCGCCCTCGAGCGTCAAAATAGATTCCGGATGAAACTGCACTGCTTCGATCGGCAACTCCTTATGACGCACGCCCATGATCACGCCGTCTTCCGATTCCGCCGTGATTTCGAGACAGCTCGGGAACGTCTCGCGCCGCGCGAATAGCGAGTGATAGCGGCCCACCTGAAAGCGGTCTGGCAGCCCTTCGAACACGCCTTGGCCGTAATGCGTCACCCATGACGGTTTCCCGTGCATTGGATAGTCCAGCACGCCCAGTTCGCCGCCGAACGCCTCCACGACGCCTTGCAATCCAAGGCACACGCCGAACACGGGCACGCCCAGGCGCACGGCATTCTTCACTAGGTCGGGCACGCCAAAATCCGCCGGCCGGCCGGGGCCGGGGGAAATCAGAATCAGGCTCGGCGCAATCTCGCGGATCATCTCCGCCGGAAAGCCCGCTCGGTACGTCACTACTTCGGCGCCCGTCTGCCGGGCGTAATTGGCCAGCGTGTGGATGAAGCAATCGTCGTTGTCCACCAGCAACAGCCTCACGCCCGCGCCTTCGTGGTCGCGCACCTCCACGCGCGCCTTTTCCGGTTCACCGCCTAGGATGCGGAAAAAACCCGTCGCCTTCAGGCGCGTTTCGCGCTCTTCCATTTCAGGTACGGAATCGTAGAGCAGTGTCGCGCCCGCTGGGTAAGTCGCCATGCCGTTCTTGAGATACGTCGTGCGGATCAGAATGCCGGTATTGATATCGCCCGAGAGCGACAGCATCCCGATGGCGCCGCCATACCACCCGCGCGGCTCTTTTTCGATCGCTTCGATAGCCTGCGCTGCGGCTTTCTTGGGCGCGCCAATCACCGTCACCGCCCACATGTGACTCAGGAATGCATCGAGCGAATCAAAGCCTTCTTTCAAGAATCCTTCGACGTGGTCCACCGTGTGAAACAGGCTCACATACGATTCGATCACACGCCGCCCGATCACTTTCACCGTGCCCGGTTCGCACACGCGTGATTTATCGTTACGATCCACGTCGGTGCACATGGTGAGCTCGGATTCTTCCTTGGTCGAGTTCAGGAGCTCGCGGATGCTGACTTCGTCGCGGATCGGGTCGCCCGTGCGCCGTGCCGTGCCCGCGATGGGACAGGTTTCGACGCGCTGCCCCTCGACGCGAACGAACATCTCTGGCGATGCGCCGACAAGCTGTTCGTCGCCGAACTGCAGCAGGAATTCGTAAGGGCTCGGATTCGCGCGCTGCATGCGCTCGAACAAATGCGACGCTTTGCCCGAATACGGTGTGCGGAACGTCTGGTGCAGCACGACCTCATAGTAATCGCCGCGCCGCATGCCCTCGCGCACTTTTTCCACGCTCGCCATATACTCTTCGGGCGTGTGGTCGGATTCGATTGGCCCAGCTGGAAGCTTGGGCGCCGCGGGGACCGGCTCAGCCGCGCGCGGAAGCGCTAGCGTCGAGAGGCCCTCATAATCAAACTCGTATTGATAGCGCTCGATCTGCTCCTTCTTGCGGTCCATGAAATAAATGTCGTCGCAGAGGAAAAGATGCAGATCTTTCTGATGGCTGCGCGCGAGCCGCTTCTCGATGGGATCGAACTGGAACAGCAGATCGTAGCCGAATGCCCCCACGAGGCCGAGCCGTCCGTCTTGTTCGTTGCGGAACTCCTGGATCAGCGCCCGCAGAATGGAAAAGACCGATGGCTGTTTGCTGCGCTCCTCTTCCGGAAACAGTTTCGGCAGTGGCTTCAACTTCCCGGCCAGCACGCCGCCATTTTCCAGGCCGAACGAATCCCAGTGCGGATGATCGCGCAGCACCGCGGCCAGCATCTGGTTCAGCATTTCGCCGCGCGTGTTCAGCGGCCGGAACTCCACGAGCCGGTCGAACGCCAGGATCTCGAGCGGCGGCCGGGTCGACGCCAGGTCCCAGCGCGAATACCGCCCCGGAAATTCGTATCCCGACGAGAGATAAATGCCGCGCGTTGTGTCCAATTCCCGCAATAGATGCCGCAGCCCTTTTCGGTAACCGGTCTTCGACATGGTGCGGGTGACTGTAATGCCGTGTGGCGTTGAATACTGGAGTGTGCGCATGAGACTACCGGCCGAAACGGATTTCACTAGGATAGCACCGGGCGGCGGCCGGGAAACATCGCCAGCCGAGCCCCATCTCGCCTTACTTGCTCGCGTGGAGAGGCGCAAAGTTCTATCAGCTCGAAGTCGCCGCGCCTGCTGCGCTACACTGTTATCATGCGACTGCGTCATGTGATCGCCGCGTTCACGCTTGTGGCCGGACTGGCCTTCGGTCAGGAGGTCCCGCGTCCCGCCGGTGAGTTCGCCATCGGCATGAATAATGGCGGCCAGGTGCTGCTTAGCCAGTACTCCGGAAAGGTCATTCTGCTGGCGTTCCTCTACACCACTTGACCGCACTGCCAGCATACCGCTCAGGTTCTGAGCGGCATCCAAAGGGATCTCGGGCCGCAGGGCTTGCAGGTTATCGGTGCGGCGTTCAACCCCAACGCTGCGCAGTTGGTCCCGGATTTCATCCGCAATTACGGCGTTAACTTTCCGGTGGGTTTTTCAGAACGCGAACAGGTGCAGGAATACATCCAGCATCCTCCCAGCAAACCCAGCTACGTGCCGGAACTGATGTTCATCGACCGTCATCGGATGATCCGCGCGCAGTATTCCGGCGCCGATGATTTCTTTAAGGATCAGGACAAGAACATTCGCGCGTTGGCCGAGACGCTGCTGAAAGAACCGGCTACGGCGAAAAAGACCGTCCATAGCGCACGCAAGAAGACATAGAGACGCGCGGCTGCAGGCACGCCACAGTCTACGTGGATCGCGGCTCGACTCCGCCCCTCTTCACGCCGCCGGATTACCATAGAAGCCTATGCAGCGAAGAGAGCTTTTGAAGACCGGCGCAGCCCTGCTCGCGGGCGCCGCGCAATCAACCCCGCAGCAAACGTCTCCACCCAAAGCCAAGATCACCAGCTCGGTGATGCTGTGGACACTCAAAGGCTCGTTCGAAGAGAAGCTCGAAACGGCGGCACGCTCGGGTGTGCAGTCGGTCGAGATGGTCGGCGAGTACGCGAACTGGACCGACGTAGATATAGCACGCATCAAAAAACTCACGCGTTCGTTCCGGCTTGGCATGGATGCGCTCATCGCCACGCCCGACTGGAACAAGCGTCCGGTCTCGATGGTTGATCCCACCCAGCGCGATAATTTTCTCACCGACGTGCGCAACGCGATTACGTTCGCGCAGAAGCTCGAGATCCCGCAGATTCTGTTGATGAGCGGCAACGCCATTCCAGGCCACACGCATGATGAGCAGTACGCGAGCCTGCTTGAAGCAGCGAAACGCGCGGGCGATCTCGTCGCCGCCGCGAATCTCACCGCCATCGTCGAGCCGCTCAACTCGCTCGTCAATCACAAAGGATTCTTCCTCACGACTTGTGTGGAAGGCGCGAAGCTCATCCGCCAGGTGGACAATCCGCACGTGCGCCTGTTGTTCGATATCTATCACGAGCAGGTGCAGGAAGGGAACGTCATCCGCACGCTCACCGAAGCCGCCGATATCGTCGCTGTTTTTCATGTGGCCGATAATCCCGGCCGCAACGATCCCGGCACCGGCGAGATCAACTATTTCAACGTGTACAAAGCCATTCAAAAAGCCCGCTACGGCGGGTATGTCGCTATGGAATACTTGCCGTTGGGCGATCAAGTCGACAGCCTGACCAAAGCGTTGAACGACTTTCGCGCCGCCATGGTCTAAGGTGGATTTACGGGAATCGGGTGGACTGCCGAGCACGTCAAGCACGGGCTGGCTAGGAACCCTTAGGGAGATTGCCGCTGGGGATTTGCCCGGTGCGCCCAATTACGCACAGGCGTGAAACCGTAACTTTTTTCACATTAGATAAAATTTGCAGGGAAAAATTTCAGATACAGGGCGGGATTTGCCCGCCCTGTACCTGGAGGAGTCTACTGCTTCTGAGCCAGAGTGAGGGACTGGTCGGCGCTGAAAAGACGGACTTCCACGCGGCGGTTCTTCGCCCGCGCGGCGCGGTTCCGTCCGGTGTCGGCCGGCTTCTCGTTGCCTAGTCCAACATCCTGCACGCGGAAAACGGGGATATTGTGCTGCGTGATCAAATAAGCCATTACATGGCCGGCCCGGCGGCGGCTTAACTCATCGTTGTAGGCCTTGGTCCCGGTCTTATCCGTAAAGCCTTCGATCGTAATGAAGTAACGCTTGGCAGTGGCGTGTTCCTTCACGAATTGGTCCAACTGCTCTTTGGCTTCGTCGGACAATACGTCCCTGTTGAAACCGAACGGCACCACGGTCTCGGCTTGAAGCTTATAGTCGTCCAGGTTCCCCAGGGTGGTGTTGACGGAATCGCGCAAAGAGTTGATTTCACGCCCGTTCTTGTCCGCCGCGCTCTGCGCCGTCATGGCGTTCTGGTCAGCCTTCTGAGCCGCCGTCATGGCCTCTTTGGCCTGATTCTCCGCCGAAATGGCGCGTTCCTTAGCGGCGTTTATACCTGTCTCATGCCGCTCGATGTCTTTTCGGGCTTCTTCAATGGAAGTGCCCTGTTTGTTCGATTGATCCGAAACCTGATCGACCTTGCTCTGGATGGGAGCCGCGGTCTGCTGAACGTACTTCTTGGTTGCGCAACCTCCGGCCAGCAGCGCCCCGGTCAAAATCAGGGATATGCCTAAGGTTTTATTCATTTGGTGTGTGACCTCCCGCTGGCCTAAGTAGCAATTTGGTGGCCTTTCTTTCCAACGGGTGTGGTGGGGCAGTAGAATGTAGCTTAACGTTTCTTCACCTGAACGGTTTTCACCCTAACGGGTTCAAGCCGGCCGCGTCGCCTGGGCCGCACATTTGAGAGAAAGGCACAGCATGTCTGAACACAATTCATCCGTCAATCGCAGAGACTTCGTGAAACAGGCCGCGGGCATCGGCGCAACGCTCGGGGCAGCCGCTAAGTCATTCGCCGCGCGCCCCGTCAAGGCATCCGCCGGCCGCGTCGTCGGCGCCAACGATCGCATTCAAGTGGGCGTGATCGGTGTGGGTGGCCGCGGCTCCTACCTGGCGCGCACGTTTGCAGGTATTGGCGAACGCACCAACGACTGCAAAGTCGTTGCCGTCTGCGATGTGTACGAGAAGCGCAAACGCGAGAACGCCGAGCGTCTGAAATGCGATGGCTTCCTGGATTATCGCGAGGTGATCAACCGGCCGGATATCGATGCCATCGTTGTAGCCACGCCCGATCACTGGCACGCCAAGATCGCGCTCGAAGCTATGGACCAGGGCAAAGATGTCTACTGCGAAAAGCCCATGTGCCACACCATCGACGAGGCCAAGATGCTAGCGTCGACTGTCCATGAAACCAAACGCGTCTTCCAAGTGGGCTCGCAAACCACGTCGGCCGAGCAGTGGTGGAAGGCCAAGAGAGCCATTGCCGATGGCATGATCGGCCAGATGCTCATGAGCCAGGGTTCCTATCACCGCAATTCGATCGAAGGCGAGTGGAACTGGCCGATCGACGGCGAAGCCGGGCCGGAAGGAAAGGGTGAAAATTACATAGACTGGAAAATGTGGCTCGGTTCGGCGCCCAAACGCGCATTTAACGCCGACCGCTTCTTCCGGTTCCGTAAGTACTGGGACTACTCCGGCGGCATTGCCACCGACCTTTTCTTTCACGTAGTGGCCCCGCTCAATATCTGCTGGCCGGAGCCGCAGTTTCCGTCCCGCGTGATGGCATCGGGCGGCATTTACGTTTTCAACGACGAGCGCGAAGTCCCCGACACCTTCAATCTGATGGCCGACTTTGAGAAGAAACACTCGCTGATTCTGAGCTCATCGATGGCCAACTCCCAGCACATCCCCGGCCTGATCCGTGGCCACGAAGGCACCATCATCATGGTGGACCACGGCAAGTTCGAAGGCGAAACCGACCACATCACCATCAAGCCCGAGCGGCGCACCATCAACGACGCCTACAAGGCCAAGTGGGGCGACACCGACATCACCATCCCGGTCACCGAGAAGCC
>DATLVQ010000736.1:0-20779 GCA_035577325.1 Bryobacteraceae bacterium
GACATATAAGACTGTGGAGGAGGCGCAGGCCGCGCTCTGCCCAAGTTACACAACGATCGAACCGGACGCTAGCGCCGCGGCGGTCTATGCGCAGATGTTTCCGATCTTCCGCCAGCTTTACTTCACTATGGGCAGTAAGGATGAGAAACCGGCGGAAATGAGCGGCATACTGCCGACTCTGCGCGGGATCGCCGCGGCCGTTCGGCGCGAGTAACGGATCACCGTGCGCGACCGAACGCCGTATACTGGAATCATCCGGTGAGGCCTCTATTCGGCCGTAATGTTTCCTCGGTTTTGCTAACGGTTGCGGTGTGTTTCGGCGCCGGCCGCGCATCCGCCCTAAATCCACGGAAAAAGCTCACTCAATACACGCGCACCAACTGGACGCAAGCGCAGGGACTTCCGCAGGACACCATTCGCGTCATCGCCCAAACCGCCGACGCATACCTGTGGCTTGGAACCGATGAAGGTCTCGCCCGATTCGACGGCTACGAGTTCGTCACCTTCAACAAGGACAATGGCGATCTGCCGAGCAACTCAATCACCGCGCTTTCCGCCGGCGCGGATGGCAGTTTGTGGATCGGCACTTCGAACGGCCTCACACGCTACCAAAATAAGCGCTTCACAACTTACACAATCAGAAATGGGCTGCCCGATAACGCCATCACTGCCGTCTGCCGGGACCATGCGGGCACGGTGTGGAGCGTGGCGGGAACCTTTCTCAGCCGCTTTCAGGCCGGTCAGTTCACCAATTTCAAGTCCGGCATCGATCTTCCCATCGCCGCCATTCGCTCCGTCTACGAAGATCGCGCCCACAACATCTGGATTGCCGGTTTCGGAGGTGTCGCCCGCCTGGTGGGTGAAAAGTTCGTTCCGGCGATCAGCGCGGCGGCGCTCGATGGCGACATCGTCAGCAGCATGCTCGATGATCACCAGGGCAATCTCTGGGTGGCCGGCAGCAAGGGCTTGCTCGTGCTCTCCCCTTCCGGCAAAATTCGCAAGTTCGATATGCGCGACGGGCTTCCCGATGCCTTCGTGCGATCTCTTTTGGAAGACCGCGACGGCAATCTTTGGGCGGGCACCAACGGCGGACTGAGCCGTCTCGAGGGCAACCGGTTCGTCGCACCCGCCACCGACAGCGGGCACGATCGCGACTGGGTGCGCTCCATCTTCGAAGATCGCGAGGGGAATCTCTGGATCGGCATGAACAGCGGACTCAGTCGCCTCCGCGATGACATCTTCACGATCTACTCAACTGGCGAGGGACTGCCCAGCGACGAGCCGACCACCGTGTATCAGGACGGCAAAGGCCGAATCTGGGTGGGCTTTCACGATAGCGGCCTCGGCGTTTTCTCGGATGGCCGGTTTCAAATCTATACAACGCGAAACGGTTTGCCGAACAATGAAATCTTTTCCATCCGAGAGGATCGCCAGGGCGATCTGCTGGTAGCGACACGCGAAGGGCTGAGCCGCATGCACGCCGGGCGCTTCACTACATATTTTCCTCCCGATCCGTTGGGACGGCGCATCGTTTTCGACGTGCGGGAAGACGGCGAGGGAAACGTCTGGGTAGCCACTGCCGAAGGCTTGACCGAGTTGCATGGCGGAAAAGCGCGCAACGTCATCGGCGGTGGCATGCTGCTCAACAGCTCCATGGTTGTTCTGTGCACGCGGCGCGACGGCAGCATCTGGGCGGGAACTTACGGGAAAGGCTTGTGGCGCGTGAGCCGCGGCGATACCAAGCTGTATACCACCGCCGACGGCCTCGCGAATGATCAAATCCGCTCGCTCGTGGAAGATCAAGATGGAGCACTCTGGATCGGCACTTTCGGCGGCGGCCTGGATTGCCTCCGCGGCGGGCAGTTCTTGCACTACACCTCGAAAGACGGTCTGCTTAGCGATAACATCTCACATATCGAAGACGACGGACGCTCTCTCTGGCTCAGCACCACGCGCGGCATCTGTCATATCGCGAAACAGCAGCTGCTCGATTTTTCCGCGCGCAAAATCACTTCGCTCGACGCCGTCAACTATGGACTCGAGGACGGATTGCGCAGCGCTCAATGCGCACCCGGCTATCCCGCGAGCGCCGGCGGATGGCGCACCGCCGACGGGCGGCTCTGGTTTCCGACGAGCCGCGGCTTGGCCGTTCTTGACCCCAATGCTCCCAAGCGCCAGCCCGCGCCCGTCCCGGTACAACTGGTCGAGATGACAGCGAATGGCGATCCCATTGACCTCGCCCGGCCTATCGAGCTGCCGCCCGGCAACAGCCGCGTGCAAATCCGCTACACCGGCATCCATCTCACCGCGCCGGAGCGCGTGCATTACTCGTACATGCTCGAGGGACTGGATCACGACTGGGTGCAGGCAAGCTCTCGGCGCATCATCAACTACAACAGTTTGCGCCACGGCCATTATCGTTTCCTGGTGAGGGCGGAAATTGCCGGCGGACCGGCGAGCGAGGCCTCGTACTCGTTCCAGTTGCTGCCCCACATCTACGAAAAGCTTTGGTCTCGCATTCTATTCGCGCTTTTGCTGGCCGCCGGAGGATGGGCCATCTTTCGCTTGCGCTTGCGGCAGATTCGCGGGCGTTTCGCGTTGGTGCTTGAGGAGCGCGGGCGCCTGGCACGGGAGATTCACGACACCCTGGCCCAGGGTTTTGTAGGCATCTCCTCGCAGTTGGACGCGGTTGCCATGAGTCTGCCAGCCGGCGCCGATCTCGCCAAGCGGCACTTGCAGCTTGCGTGCCGGATGGCGCGCCACAGCCTAACCGAAGCTCGCCGCTCGGTGATGGATCTGCGCGCGTCAGCGCTCGAAGGCCAGGACCTGCCGGCCGCCCTCCAGGCGGGAGCCCGCCAGTGGACCGCTGGATCGCCGGTTGAAGTGCACGTCGACGTCACCGGCGGCGAAAGACAGTTGCCTGAGGACGTCGAGCAAAATTTGCTGCGAATTGCCCAGGAAGCTGTGGCCAACGCTCTGAAACATGCGGCGGCCGGCAAAATCCGTATCGGGCTCCAACTCGAAGCGCGTCGTCTGTGCCTGCGCGTGGAGGACGACGGGCGCGGCTTCGAGCAGCAGGAAGCGTTTTCCACATTAGGCGGCCACTTTGGCCTGCTGGGCATGCGTGAGCGGGCCGAACGGCTTGGTGGCGCGCTCAATCTCCGCAGCCGCCCCGGCGACGGCACGAAGGTCGAAGTCACCGTGCCGCTTACATGAGAGACGCCATGAGCGGCGCCCAGCCGATTCGCATCTTAATCGCCGAGGATCATCTGATCGCCCGCGTCGGCGTTACAACCATCGTCAATATGCAGCCGGATATGACCGTGGTAGCTGAAGCCGCCAATGGTCAGCAGGCAGTGGAAATGTTCCGCAAGCACGCCCCGGATGTGACCCTGCTCGATCTCCGCATGCCCGGTATGACAGGCCTTGAGGCGGCTATCGCCATTCGCCGCGAGTATCCGAGAGCCAGGCTGATTGCGCTGACGACGTATGGCGGCGATGAAGATATCCGGCGTGCGCTGCAAGCTGGAGTACAGGCGTACCTCACGAAAGACGTCCTGCACGACGACCTGCTCAAAGCCATTCGCGCCGTCCATGCCGGTTATCCATTTCTGCCCCCTTCGGTGGCCAAGACCCTGACGGCCGACTTCCCTGCTCCCGATCTCAGCGCGCGTGAAATGGAAGTACTCTCACTCATCGTGAACGGCCTCCCCAACAAGCAGATTGCCCACCGGCTCAGCATCGCCGAACATACCGTGAAAAACCACGTCAAGAGCATTCTCAGTAAGCTGAACGTGGCCGACCGGACGCAGGCCGCTACCGCCGCCATCCAGCGCGGAATTATCCACTTGCCATAAGGTGTCTGGATGGCTCGAAAGGGCTATCATCCACGCGCCCCACTGCGTCATCCTAGAACAATGGGTGTTTCCGATAATGGAACCACCTACCGAAGCCCCTGTCGATGAAGAGCCCGGTTAGCCCGCAGTCAAGGTAGGGAGCCTACCGAGCTGCAAACAGTTTATGTGGATTGTCAGACTGGCGCTACGGCGCCCGTATACTTTTGTCGTGATGGCGGTATTGATCGCGTTGCTCGGCGGAACGGCGATCGTCACAATGCCGGTGGATATTTTTCCCTACATCGATATCCCCGTGATCAGTGTGATCTGGAACTACTCGGGTATTTCGCCAGACGAGATGGAGAAGCGCATCGATACCATCTTCGAGCGCTCCATGACCACCACGGTAAATGACATTGAGCACATCGAGACACAGGCTTACAGCGGCGTTTCCGTCACGCGCGTCTACTTTCAACCCAACGTCAAGATTGAAATGGCGATGGCGCAAGTGACGGCTATCTGCCAGACGCTCCTGCGCATCTTTCCACCCGGCACTTATCCGCCCAGCATTGTCAAATACGACGCCTCCAGCGTACCCATTCTGCAAATCGGCCTGGAGAGCAAGACGCTCAGCGAGCAGCAGGTCTTCGATCTGGGGCTCAACTTCATTCGTACGCAGCTGGCGACGGTGCAGGGGGCTGCGGTCCCGCTGCCTTTTGGCGGCAAGTTCCGGCAAGTCATGGTCGATCTCAATCCAGAGGCGCTTTACGCAAAGGGGCTCTCGCCGGCTGACGTTTCGAGCGCTTTGGGCCAGCAAAACCTTATTCTGCCGGCGGGCACCGCCAAGCTCGGCGACATCGAATACCAGGTGAAGCTCAACAGCAGCCCCGACCTGCTGGACCAGTTCAACGATCTGCCCGTCAAAGTGGTGAATGGCGCGACCGTCTATATGCGGGACGTGGCCCAGGTGCACGATGGCTACGCCGTTCAGACCAGTATCGTGCGAACCAATGGTACGCGAGGCGCCCTGCTCACCGTTTTGCGCAATGGAAAAGCCTCGACGCTGACCATCGTGGAAGCCGTGAAGGCGGCTCTGCCGAAGATCCTGGCTGGATTAACATCGGAATTGAAAGTCCGCCAGTTCTTCGATCAGTCGCTTTTCGTGCGCGCGTCCGTCGCCGGGGTAGTCCGCGAAGCTCTTATCGCCGCTTTCCTGACCGCTCTCATGATCCTGTTGTTCCTGGGGAGCTGGCGCAGCACCATCATTGTCTGCATCTCGATTCCCTTGTCGATCCTCACGTCGCTGATCGTTCTCAGCCTGATGGGCCACACGATCAATGTCATGACGCTGGGCGGGCTGGCCCTCGCGGTCGGCATTCTGGTGGACGACGCCACCGTCGAGATCGAAAACACGCATCGCAACATGGCCATGAAGAAGCCGCTGGTCCGCGCGGTGCTCGATGGTGCGCAGCAAATCGCCGTGCCGGCTTTCGTTTCGACGCTCTGCATCTGCATCGTGTTCGTGCCGGTTCTGTTGCTCACAGGCGCCGCCAAGTATCTCTTCACGCCTCTCGCGCTGGCGGTGGTGTTTGCCATGCTAGCGTCTTACCTGCTATCCCGGACCCTGATTCCCACCATGGTGCACTACCTCCTTAAACCGGAGCTGAAGCTCTACGTAATGGGCGAGCACGGCGAAGCCGAGGGCGGCAGCGGACTCATCTGGCACGTGCACCACATGTTTAACCGGCGCTTCGAAGCCATGCGAACCTTTTACAGCGGCCTCCTCGATTGGGCACTGCGCCGTCGCAAGCTGGTTCTGATCGGATTCGCCATCTTCGTGATCGGCTCGTTGTGCCTGGCTCCTTTCGTAGGGCAGGATTTCTTTCCGATTGTGGATGCCGGCCAGTTGCGGCTGCATGCGCGCGCGCCGGCCGGAACGCGGATCGAGAAAACGGAGATGATCTTCGCCGACATAGACGACGAGATCCGCCACGTGATTCCCGCGAGCGAAATCGATACCATCATCGACAACATCGGCATTCCATTCGGCGGCTTCAACCTCGCTTTCGGCGATAATGCCACCATCGGAAGCGACGACGGAGACATCCTGATTTCGCTCAAGAGCGAAAACCACGGTCCCGTGGCCGAATATCGGGAGACGCTGCGGCGGCGCCTGCACGAAAGATTTCCCGACGTCACATTCTTCTTCGAGGCTGCCAATATCACCAATCAGATCCTGAACTTCGGCCTGCCGGCGCCGGTTGACGTGCAGGTAGTCGGTCGCGACGCCAAGGCGAACTACGACATAAGCCGGGAAATCGAAAGCCGTATTGCGCGCATTCCCGGGGCGGTCGACGTTCATATTCACCAGGTTGTCAATTACCCTGAAATCCGCGTGAGCGTCGATCGCAGTAAAGCCGGACAGGTGGGATTGACCCAGCGGGATGTAAGCGGCAGCTTGCTGATTTCGCTCAGTTCGAGCGGCCAGGTGGCTCCTACTCAATGGCTGAACTGGGCCAACGGCGTCACCTACAGTGTGGCCGTGCAAACGCCGCAGTATCGCCTGAATTCGCTCAATGCCCTGCTGCGGACGCCCATCACTTCACCATCGGGCGTGGTAGGCCTCAACACTCAATATTCCGGCCCTGGTGTTGCGAACACCGGCGGAGCGGGGCCCAGCCAGTCGTTATTGGCCTTCGGTAATCCGGGCGCCGCGGCCACGAGTGCGCAGCTGCTATCGAATCTCGTTTCGGTAAACCGTGGCGTTACCAACGAGATCGTGAACCACTACAACGTACAGCCGGTCTTCGACGTCTACGCCAATATCGACCGGCAGGATTTAGGCAGCGTCGGCTCGGCCGTCGAGCAGATTATGAATGATGTTTCAAAAAGACTGCCGCGCGGTACCGCACTGACCTTGCGCGGCCAGGTAAGCACGATGCGCACATCCTTCTACCGCCTGGAGCTCGGCCTGATCTTCGCCGTGACCCTGGTCTACCTGCTGATGGCCGTGAACTTCCAATCGTGGCTCGATCCATTCATCATCCTGATGGCGTTGCCCGGTGCTTTTGCCGGTATCGTCTGGATGCTTTTTGTGACCCAGACCACATTCAGCGTGCCTTCCCTGATGGGCAGTATCATGAGCATTGGCGTGGCCACCGCGAACAGTATTTTGCTGGTGGTTTTTGCCAACGATCAGCGCAACGAAGGAATGGGGCCGCGAGCCGCCGCGCTTTCCGCCGGTTATACGCGCATTCGTCCCGTCACCATGACCGCGCTCGCCATGATCCTCGGCATGCTGCCAATGGCCTTGGGTTTAGGTGAGGGCGGGGAGCAGAACGCTCCGTTGGGACGCGCGGTCATAGGTGGATTGGTTCTGGCGACGATTACAACACTGTTTATTGTTCCCCTGGTGTATAGCTTGCTGCGGACTAAGCCGCCGGTCGATCATGGAAGGCAGATAGAGGACGAGGAGAAGCAGACCACGGTGAACCTGCTGGAGCTGGCCTAAACCTTTTATGAGCCGGATGGAAACGGATATTCCAAAGAAAGAACTGAGCACGGAAGATCGCCTGCGTGCCGAGGTGGAGGACCTTAAGCGACAGTTGGAAGAACAGACGCGCTCGCAGGTCAAAGCCTCTCGTGCCGCGCCGCAAGCCGCGCAGCCTTCGCGCATGACGCTTGCAGCTCTGTCGTTGGTTGGCGCGGTCGCCATTGTGGTCGCCTTCTTCGCCGGTTATCTTCCCCACCGCCGGCGCGAAGCCATGCTGGTCGCCGAAGCTAATGCGCAACACGAGGCCTTACCGGTGGTTACCGTTGTGCCGGTGGTCCGGTCGACCGGGTCGCTCAGCCTTAAACTGCCGGGCAGCATCCAAGCCGTGACTGAAACGCCAGTTCTATCACGCTCGAATGGCTATGTGGGCAAACGATACGCCGATATCGGCGATCGCGTGACCGCCGGCCAGCTGCTCGCCGAAATCGAAGCGCCCGACCTCGAACAGCTGCTGGTGCAGGGCCGGGCGGAACTGCTGCAAGCGCGATCGGCGCTCGAGCAATCGTCTGCCTCGCTCGAACAAGGTAGAGCCAATGCCGAACTGGCCCGCGTGACCGCCCAGCGCTGGTCCAACCTGGTGACGAAAGGAGCCGTTTCCCGCCAGGAAAACGATACTTACCAGGCGCAATATCAGGCGCAAAGCGCCAATGTGAAATCTTTAGAGAAGGCCGTGGCCGCGGCCCGCAACAACGTTTCCGCCTCGGAGGCCAATGTCGCCCGGCTGAGCGAGTTACGTGGATTCAAAATGGTGCGCGCCCCCTTTGCAGGCGTCATCACGCTGCGCAACGTGGACGTCGGAACGCTGATCACCGCCGCCAACACGCTGATGTTTCGCATTGCGCAGACCAACGTGCTGCGAACGTTCTTGAATGTGCCGCAGGCGGACGCCGATGCCGTGCACGTCGGCCAGGCTGCTCGGTTTACGCTGCCGGACGTGCCCGGAACGCAGTTTACCGGCACGGTGACGCGCACCTCCAATTCGCTGGATCCGGCCACGCGCACGCTGCTGGTTGAAGTGCAGGTGCCTAATCAGAGAGGTATTCTACTGCCTGGGATGTATGCTCAAGTGGACCTGACCACGCCCCGGAAAGATCCGCCGCTTATGATCCCCGGCGACACGCTGGTTGTGCGGCCCGACGGCACCCAGGTCGCTCTGGTCACCGCCGACCAGACCATCCACTTCCAGCACATCGATCTGGGCCGCGATTATGGCGACCGCATCGAAGTAACTGCGGGCTTAGAGCCGGGCCAGCGCGTCGTCGTCAACCCGGGTGACACGGTCCGCGAAGGAGTGAAGGTGAAACCGGTCGTGCTGAATGACAAGCCCGCCGCGAGTGCGCCACCCTCGGGAGCCGCGCGCAAATAATGCTGAAATCTGTGCTGCGATCCGGATTGAGCGCCGGTCTCGCTCTGCTTCTGGGTATCAGTCCTGCCCTGTTCGCTCAGTCCGCCCAACGAACTGTGGGATCGAGTGACAGTCTTCCGCATGGTCCCGGTGTCGCCTTGCATGGTGCGCCGGTGAGCTTCGAAAACTCGCCCCGGCTGCGCGAGCTGATTCGCTCCGGCAACCTTTACCTTTCGCTATCGGATGCGCTTGCCCTGGCAATTGAAAACAATCTCGATATCGAGCTGCAGAGACTCAGCTTTCCCGCGGCGGATAGTGATGTCCTGCGCGCCCGCGGTGGTGGAACGCTGCGCGGTTTACAGTTCATTCTGGCCGAAGCTCCTGCCGGCGTCGGCGGGCCGCAGAGCCCGCTGGTGACGAATCCGGTCAGTGCTTCGAGCGTAACACCGGGTACGGCAGTCGCCACCAATCCCCTCGAGCTGGGCGTGCTCGGCGAAGTGCAAACCAATCTCTCGGTGCAGGGGATGATTCCACAATCCATCGGCACGCCGGTGACGATTTTCGACCCTACCGCAATCGGCCTGCTCAACTGGGCGCATCAAACAACGCCGCAAACCAATACCGTGGTTACCGGCACGAATTCGGTCATTTCGAACATCGGGACGGTCAACGCCGGCGTGCAAGAAGGCTTCAGCACCGGCACACAAGTGAGCCTGGCATTCAATAACAATCATCAATCGCTCAACTCTCTGCGCAACATTTACAATCCGTTCACGGGATCGAGTCTGGGCCTGACGATCACGCAGCCCCTGCTGCGCGGGTTCGGCGCGAGCTTGAACCGCCGCTTCATCCAGATCGCGAAGAACGATCAGAAGATTACGAGTCTCCTGTTCGAGCAGCAGCTCATCGCCACAGTGTACGGCGTCATCCGCCTCTACACCGATCTGGTGGCCCTCGATGAGGACGTGAAAGTGAAAACCGAAGCGGTTGCGTTAGCCGAGAAGTTGTTCGCGGACACCAAGTCGCAAGTGGACGAGGGCACGCTGGCACCTGTGGAAATGACGCGCGCCAATGCCGCGCTGTTTTCCGGCCGGCAGGATCTGATTAACGCGCATGGCCTTCTCGAAGAGCAGGAAGCTATCCTGAAAACGGTGCTCACCAGAACAGGGAATCAGGATCCGGCAGTGCAATCCGCGCGTATCATTCCCACCGACGCGCTTACCATTCCCGACAAAGAAGAGATCCAGCCCATCCAGGACCTTCTGACGGCCGCCATTGCGAATCGTCCCGACCTCAATCAGGCCGGGTTGCAGGTTGAAAATTCTGAGATCGGTCTGAAAGGTGCGCGCAACGCCTTGCGCCCGCAGATGGATCTCGTCGGCGTGGCCCAGAATAATGGGCTGGCCGGGGCCGTGAACCCACTGTCGCCGAACTCCGACGCCGCGCTCGTCGGCGGATATGGCACGGCGCTCGATCAGATCCTCACGCGAAAGTTCCCCACCTATGGCATTGGCCTGCAGCTTACGCTGCCCATTCGCAACCGCATCGCCGAGGCCGATCTGGCGCGCGACGAAATCCAGCTCAAGCAATCGCAGATCCGTATGCGCCAGTTGCAAAACCAAGCCCGGCTCGAGGTGGAAGACGCGCTTATCGCCATACGGCGTGCGCGCTCCTCATATGAGGCGGCCGTCCAGGCCCGGCTCTTACAGCAAGAATCGCTCGCCGCTGAACAAGCGAAATTCGAAGTGGGAGCCTCCACTAGCTTTTTCGTCATTCAGTACGAAAGCCTGCTGGCGCAAGCCAAATCCACCGAAGTCGCCGCCAAGAGCGCTTATGTGAAAGCACGCACCGCCTTGCAGCGCGCCACCGGAAGCATCCTGAGCGAGCATCAGATTTCAGTCGGATCGGCGCTGCAAGCCCACCGCTGATCCAGCGCCGCATCTAACGCACTAGAGCCGTCGGCAGCGGCTCAATCAGTGGCTCAAGAGTTCGGATGGCCTGATCCCCTTCGCGAAGCCGCCGAATTTGAAAGGCAGCGGCTTGTAGTCTCCCACCAAGCCCACATTGGTCTTCTCCGGAGTCTTGTCCTCCAAGCCGAGCACCCAATAACACGCGTTGACCAGCAGCCGGCGGAGGCCCTCGTTTTCCAAATCCTGCGCGGCCCCCATTGTGGTCGTGAAGACGCGCGCCGTCTTACCCTGTGTTCCCGTATAGCTCTTCACCCACGCCACCGGCATCATCGGATCGTTCTGTTTGCCTGATGCCGGAGGGTCGTCCGCCCGCATCCCTTCGAGCACCTGACCCAGTATCAGCGGCTGGCTGCCGTCAGGCAGCGGCACGCGAACCTCGTAAACATCGCTCGGCCCCCAAATATCGCCATCGTGAATCCCGCGCAGAATCGGATGGCTCTCCTCTCCTTTAACCACAATTCCCTTCGTGCTCTGCTGCCCGTGATGCCCATGATGAGCGATCCAGGTTTCGCCCAGCACTTGCCGCCCGAAGCCGCCATCCCATTCCTTACTCTGCCAGCTGTATTTCTCGTACGTCTTGCTGCTCTTAAGCTCGAACGCGTGCGTCGCCGTCCGCATTGCTACAATCGGTCGCCCCGATTCCACGTAATCGACGACATGCCGCATCTGTTCGTCCGGCAAATCGCGAAAGCGAGTGAAAATAACCATCAAATCCGCCGCATCCAGCACTTCGAGACCTGGGATGTTGTCGCGCCGCTCCGGGTTGATCGTGCCGTCCTTCGGATCTATGGCAAACAATACCGTGCATCGAAACCCGTGGCGTGCAGCCAGGATTTTGGCCAGTTGCGGCAGGGCCTGCTCGGAGCGGTATTCTTCATCGCCGCTCACCAGAACAATTTGTTTTCCACTGCCCGGGCCACTGGCTCCCTCAATCACCAGGCCCGCGCCCGCTGCCCACGGGAGGCCGCACAATTCAATGGCGCACAGCAGCGCCAGGCAGCCGGCAACTGACGCGCGCCCTAGGCCCACACCGAAGCCTTCTCCGCCCAGATGCTGTCCTGATATTTTTGCTTGAACAATTTCGCTAACTCGCCCAGCGCTGCGTGATCATTCGTGGCCTTGTAGCGGCTCACGCCCCGCCAGTACAAAGCCTCAGGCGCGGTAGCGGAGACGGGATAGTTCTGTTCGATCGCGCTGTATCTGCGCTCCGCGTCGGCCCACTGCTTGTGCATGAACGCCACGCGCGCCAGTCCCAGTTCCAGTTGCGCGCGGAACTCGGCGTTCGGCAGGTAGCCCTCGATGCGATGCCGTTCGGCGCCGTCCGCATCGAAGATCAGCACCGTCGGGGTCCACAGCACGCCGAACCGGTGAAACCACGCCGGATGCTCTTTGATGTGCGCCTCAACGGGAATGAACTGGCTCGCGATGAACCGCGCCGTTGGATCGTCGGCATAGGACTCGGCCTCCAGCCGAGCGCATCCGCCTCATGCGGGCGCGGCGCTGAAATCCAGTAACAACGGCCGCGGGCTGGCTTTCGCTTCCGCCAGCGCCGCATCCACATCCCGTCTCCATTCCATCGACATACCAAACTCTCCTTATCAATTGGCCTGCTCGCGTCACAGACGTCCCAACTATAACCGGGCTGCGGCTAGCGTCATCTGATCGACCGCCCGCAACGCATTTTCCGGCCGTGCCCGGACACGAGTATCATCCGTCAGGTTCACCCATCGGATGGTCCCCGTCGCATCCACCAGAAACTCGGCCGGACGCGCAATGTCCTGGCCGTCCGGCCCGCCGCGTGGATGGAGCACGCCGTACCGTCGTATCACTTCCGCCTTCGCATCCGAAAGAAACGGATACGTATAGCCCCGACTCGTGCACAGCTTGCGGGAATCTTCACTGGTGTCCGCGCTGATGGCCACGACTTCGACATTGCGCGCGTGGAATTCATTGAGACTGCGCTCGAAACCCCGTAACTCGGAGTTGCAGAACGGTCACCAATAGCCGCGGTAGAAAATCAGCAAAGCGCCTTTATGTGTCTTGAGCAATCCGGAGAGCGCCACGGGCTTCCCGCCGGCGCCCGGTAGAGTGAATTCGGGTGCGTGCTGGCCCGCGCGCGGCGCATCCGACGAAGCTGGTAATCCTTTCGTCAGGAACAAAACGCCCCAACAAAACAGACCCATCAGGCTCAGGCTGAGCGCGCTCAGAATCACGCCGCTGACTCTTCCGCGATACCGCTCCGGCTGGCCGTATGCCCGTTTCAAGCCTACCGCGAACAGCCAAACTGCAACGATAAACAGCAGCAGGCTCACCCAGGGAACATCTCTCGTGATGGGAAACCGAACGAAGTAAAGAATGTAGCTGAAGGCCGAGAATAAAGTAAGCCCGAACCCCGCCCACACCCATGCGTTCCAATTCCGTTTCATCTCTATGAATCCTCGCCCAGAACTTTTAGTTTAACCCCCGCACCTGCCGATCGTGATTTACTCTAAAGCGCGGTCCGTCTGCGTCCCAATCCTTTAAGCCTGGTGGCCCGATAAGCAACCGTGGTCTTAACCGATGGGCTTCTCTTCATGCGGTAAGCATCGCATCCATCTTCGTAATAGCGGCGGATTCTGCCCGCGGACCGGAACCCTAACCGGCGATAGAAGCGCATGCCGGCCTTGTTAGTGGTTCGGACCGTTAGCTCCATCCGTCGAATTCCCCGCTCTTCAAGCGCCGCGAGCGTGTGCTCCATCAGGCATGTGCCGATGCCCATTTTCTGGGATTTTGGATCGACTCCAATCGACACGATTTCCGCCTCCGCCTTTTCCACGCATGTCACCATGTAACCCACGATCCGCCGCAATCGTATGGCCACGAAGAACAGGCCGCCACAATCGCGGTGGAGTTCACGGAACATCGCTCCGCTGTACGGGCCCTCGGGAAACACCACGCGTTCTACCGCCAGCACGCGCAACAAATCGCCAGGGCGAAACATCCGGATCTGAACTGTACTCTTCTTCGCCGGCATCGGTCCGATTGTACCGGAGCGCCCAGTAACGGCCCAGGAGCTCTCGCGCAGAATACTTCTCAGCTCTCGCGGCTTGTGCTACTGTAAAAACCAATAACCCCGCAGGAGGATTTCATCGATGCAGTGGACTCGACGCAACTGTTTAAAAGTCGCCGGCGGCGCGGTGGGTGCGGCGTTCGGTGCCATGGCAGGCCCGGCACGCATGCTGGCCGCCCAGGTCTCGTCCAAAGCCGATTCCAGTAAACTGGCCATGCCCGGATTGTTTCGCGGCCGCGTAATTGCGGTCGAGCATCCCGGCTCCATCGTCGATGGCCGCTATCAAGCCGAACCCGTCCAGCAGATGATGCGCAAGGGCATGACCGATTTGACCGGCGCCGCCGGTTGGGTTGACGCCTGGCGGATGTTCGTCGAGCCCGGCGACATTGTCGGCATCAAGGTGAATCCCGTCGGCGGTCCTCTCGTTGTCTCGGCGGCGGAGGTCGTCCGCGAGATCATCGCCGGGTTGAACGCAGCCGGCGTCAAGAACAAAGACATCGTGGTCTATGACCGTTATCGCGCGCAGTTTCTCAAAGTCGGTTTCGACAAATGGCTGCCGGAAGGCGTGCGCACCTCCAGCGCCGCCGAGGATTACGACGATGTCCAGCAGGCCATCGAAGGCTATGATCCCGACCATTACATGGATATGGCACTCACCCTGCCCGGCTATGACATCGGCAATCTTACCGCCCGCCGCTCCTACGCCGCGCATTTCATCACCAAGGAAGTGAACAAGCTCATTAACCTGCCGGTGCTCAAGGATCACCAGTCAGCGGGTGTGACGCTCGCGTTGAAGAACCTCTCGCACGGCCTGGTCAACAATGTGTGCCGCAGCCACTCCTCGAGCACGCTGAACGCTTGCGGCAGCTTTATCCCCGCCGTGGTCTCGATGCCCGTGATCCGAAACAAGACCGTGCTGCATGTGCTCGACGGCGTCAAGGGCCTGTACCATGGCGGCCCCGGCGCGCGCCCGCAGTTTGTCTGGGAGCACAAAACGATTTACTTCGCCACTGATCCCGTCGCGCTCGATCATATCTGCTGGAAAGCCATCGATGAAAAGCGCCTCGCCATGGGCATGAAAACCATTGCCGAGGACCGGCCCGACAAGTACAGCACGTTCTGGAACCGCCAGCCGGAGCACGTGGAAATCGCCGGCGCTATGGGCCTTGGCGAATGGAACGAATCCAAGATCGATAGCAGGAGAATCAAGCTCTGACGCATTATGACGACCTGGGTCTCCCCGCCGGCGCGACCGAAGAGGAGATTCGGGAAGCTTATCTGAACCTGGTGCGTTTGCTCCACCCGGACATGCAAAACGCGCCGTCCCTGAAACGTTTTGCCGATTTTCAGATGAAGCGCGTGAGCCGCGCCTATGCCGTGCTGTCCGATCGTGAGCGGCGGCGGCGCTACGACGCTGAGCTGGCGCGCGGCGCCGCCGAGCCCGATACACCGGTTGCCCTAAAGCGCCGCGCCGGCAGATGGCGTGCCCGCGCTCTGATTACGATCGGATGGCTGATCTGCGCCTTCGCGGGCGTGATCGGTATCGGATGGTATGCAAGCCAGCAGTCCGTCGCCTTGCGCGACGTCGACCAGCTTCCTCCCTCGGTAAATGCCGCGCCCGCAACGCCCACCGACACCACGCGCGTCGCTGCGGCTGGACCGGGAGTCCTGCCAGCGAATCCCGTGACCACCGGCGAAAGCAACAGGCAGGCAGATCCCGATCCCGTACGCGCCGAAATCGCGGCCGCCAGGACCGAGCGTGATCGCGCTCTCGAACGCACGATCCATCAGGCCAAAGAACTGGATTTTCTGTCCAGCCTGATTCTCGCCGCGCCCACTCGTCCACTGGCCAATGCCAGCCGCTTCTCAGGCGTCTGGGTGCTCCCCAGGCCCAAACTCGATGCCGTGGTTTCTGCGTTCACACCGGAATCCGTGGATCTTATCGTGAGCGGCCAAGCCGGCAAGATTCAAGGACGCTACCGCGCCCTCTATCCCGGCATGGGCGCGACCGAGCCGCCCATGGTCCGCTTCTACTTCGAAGGCACCTGCAACAACGACATCGCCAACGCACCTTGGACCAGCGATGACGGCTCTAAGGGCGAAATCCAAATGAAGCTCGCCTCTTACAACGCGCTGCAGCTCGTCTGGTCCGTCACCGACGCCGCAAACATGAACGGACCCGCTACAGGCACGGTGGCGCTGGTGCGCAAGCGCGACAACTAATCACCACCGATAATTTCCTTGCCGGAGGCGGCAAATTTCGACGACTCGCGTAGGGGCGATCCTAGCGCAACCCGAAACTGTAGAGTGCATTGCTGGTCCGGACGTAAATGTGTCCGAAAGCAAGTGCCGGCGTGGCCTGAGACTCTTCTTTCAAGTCATTGACCGCGAGAACCTCCCATTGCTGGCCGGCGTTCACAACGGTCACCTTGCCACTGTGACTCAGCAAGAAGATTTTGCCATCGGCGGCTACCGGCGACGCGAAGTAATCTTCGATCGCGTCTTTGGCCCGGCCAATTTTCCAGACCTCGCCATTTTCCGGATTGAGCGCGGTGAGGATGCCGCCACTCTTTATCTGGTATAAAACACCGCGATAAACCAAAGGCGACGTGAGAACCGAGTATGTCTTCTTGTACCGCCACATCAGATGCTTTTCTGTCTGGTCGCCTTCCCCCCCAGCTCGCACCGCGATCAAACCATGTTCGTTCACGCTGGACCGCAGAACGTAGTTCCACTCGTCGGCCGTGATGTACCCGTCGTTATTGGTGTCAACCCAACCGAAGTGGTCCCCGTAGAGCGGGTCGGCCGCGAACTCCTCGCGCGAAATCTTCCCGTCCTTGTTCTTGTCGAGTGTTTTGAGCATCTCGTCGAACGGAGGATACGGGGGCTGTTCAGATCCCCCGGCAGGCGCGTAGATGATCCCATCGACGAGTGCGGGAGTTGCAATCGGATAGCGGCCGTGCCCGCCTACCCACCAGAGGTTCTTGCCCGTATCGATCGAGTAGCCGTCAATACGGTCGCTCCCCGAAACGACGAGCTGCGCCGATCCCTCCTTGGGCAAATACACAACTGGCGTGGAGAAAGCCTCGAACGGAACCGGGCGCTCCTTGCGCCAGCGAACCCGCCCTGTGTCCTTGTCGGCCGCCAGCAGAAACGAGCCCTTGGTCTGATCGCAGACGAGCAGAATCAAGCCGCCATGGATGATCGGCGAGGCAGCAACACCGTAAAAGCTGTCAAACGGACCCAATGGGCTGCGCCAGCGCTCGTTGCCGTCGGATGCATAGGACACTAGTCCGAGATCGGGAAAGAACGCATAGACGTTGCTGCCATCCGTGGCCGGCGTGGGAGTTGCCGTATCGTTTCCCTTGAAAACTTTGTGCGCGTGGTTGCGGATGATCTCGCGTCGCCAGACTATCCCTCCAGTCATGCGATCCAGGCTCAGCGTAATGAGCTTGTCGCCGTCGATTGCTGTCAAGAAAACCCGGTCTTTGGTTACAATCGGCGAGGATCGGCCGAACGGAATCTCGCGCCGCCAGCTGAGGTTCTTGTCCGGGCCGAACTCGACCGGCAACCCCGTCGTTTCCGAGACGCCGGTTCCGTTGGGCCCGCGAAATCTCGGCCAATCCTGCCCTCGCGCGAGGTGTTGGCCGCCTTCGGCCACTATCGTCAGTAGCAGGATCATCCGGGCAGGCGACGCCTGCCAGACACTCAGCCGAGTTGGGTGCGGAAAGTTCATCGCTTCCTTGAGTATGCTGCGCGTAGTTTACCGCGAACGGGGTCGCCACGGTGAGGCGCCTGCCGAGGCAACGTCCGGCATGGGCCTTCCGGTCCACGACCCCGCAACATTTTCTATGGTCGCCGCGGACAGTACAATAATTCTGACGCACGTTAAGCGGCGGGCGATGAACCGAATGTACAAGGCTTGGGAACAGTGGCAAGGCCAGGTTGTCAACGGAGTATTCCCCCTGGGTGAGTACTTGGGTGGCGGCGAACGTAGCGCCGTGTTCCTCACCGAGGACACACTCCGTAAGAATCAAAAAGCAGCGATCAAACTCGTTCCAGCGGATTCGGAGAACGCGGAACTCCAACTGTCGCGCTGGGAACTGGCTGCCGGCCTGTCTCATCCTCATTTGCTGGGGTTGTTCAGCATGGGCCGCTGCCAGCTGGGCGATAGGGAATTGCTTTACTTGGTGATGGAGTATGCGGAGGAGAATCTGTCGCAGGTTCTCGCACAGCGGCCGCTCACAACCGAGGAAGCGCGCGACATGCTGGAGCCGGTTCTCGACACCCTGGCCTTTATTCACAGAAAAGGCTTCGTACACGGCGACGTGAAACCCACAAACATCATGGCCGTCGATAATCAGCTGAAAATCTCCAGCGACGCGCTCTGCCCCATTGGCGAGCCGGGTGAGGTGCGAAATCAGTTGGCCGCTTACGATCCGCCCGAGTTTGCCGTGGGCGAGATGTTGCCGGCTGGGGATGTTTGGTCGCTAGGTATGACCCTCGTCGAAGTCTTGACCCAGCGTGTGCCTGTCTGGGCTAGGGCCGGGCGAGGGGAACCGGATGTGCCGGACTCGCTCCCGGCTCCGTTTCTTGACGTGGCGCGTCATTGTCTGCTGCGTGATCCTCAGCGCCGCTGCACGGTGGCTGACATCACGGCCGAGTTGCGGCAAACCTCGGCCCCGAGTACCACGGACGCGCCGGAAAAGTCATTCGCGAAGCGGCGTTATATTGCGCCCGCGGCCGCACTGGCTCTGTTACTGGTGGCGATACTGGTAGGCCCCAGACTGTTCAGGCCTGGCCCCGGCGCTCAACTGCCTGCGGGCGCCGTGGAACAACCTAAGCTTCCGTCAAGACCGGCGCTGACTCCTGTAACGCCTAAGATCGAGCAGTCCAGCCGCGCAGCCAGCGCCGAAAAAGCGGCTCGTTCGCGTACCGTGCCGGAGCCCGTGCGGTCCGAGTCCAGAGCCGAGACCGCGGCCGCCCCTCGCGCGCCAGGCAAAGTCCTTCACCAAGTCTTGCCTGATGTGCCCCGAAGTGCGAGAGAAACCATTCAAGGCAAGGTGAGAGTGAGAGTTAAAGTCCGTGTTGCCCCCTCTGGGAGCGTGACAGCAGCGACACTCGAACACCCCGGGCCGAGCCGATATTTTGCCAAACTGGCCTTGCAAGCAGCCCACCGTTGGAAATTCGTGCCGGCGAAAGTTGACGGCAGAGACGTCGCCAGTGACTGGGTCCTGCGATTTGAGTTTGGCAGGAGCGGCACGAAGGTCCTCCCGGTGCAAACGGTTCCATAGGAGCTCCGTTCGCCTCCGCCCGCCAACAGCTTCCCTGCCCCCCGGTCCAGAAAACCACACATCCTTGCCATCGCGCAGGTCGACCCATCAATCGACGCCTCCAACACAGGAGCTTTGAATTACTGCTTCTTCGTTTGCTCAAGTGGATGCATGAAGTCGATAAGGCCGTCGCGATAGTTCAACGTCACAATCAACTGCCTGAGGATCGGCCAACCGAGCAGGCCACTCACCTCAACTCCCTGGCTTCGATTCATGGATTTCATATCGTAGGCGACCATGCCGTCGTTGTCCTGCGTGAAGTGCCCGAATTGCAGCCGTACGCTGCTGGCGACTAAGACTTTCTTCACTTCTCCGCTGACACCCTTGAGCCGAATCCTGTCATCGGACCCTACACGGGTCGTCTTGCGGGCCAGTTCCTCGTTGATCAGGTTCGCAGAGGACCCAGTATCGACGCCAAACCAGACCATCCGGTTTTCGTTCACGAGCGTCCGTACCAACAGTAGATGGCTGGTTCGGCGGGCCACAACCGAGGCTGGGGTCGCTTCCGACACCTGCCGGTCGTGAGCGTCCCAATCTTCGTTGCCGTCGGGGTACGGCGGAAAAGGAGTCAGGTCCATGACGCTCTCTGGAATGTTTAGCCTGATCAGAAAACGCGAGAACACATCGGTCCCGATTAGGCCCTGCACATCCTCCATAAACTTCCGCTCTCCGATCTCCACGGGGAAATTAGCGAATTCGACTTCGCCAATCCGCATCTTTTCAGCGATGCCCACCTGGGTGGATTGGTCGCCTGCATCACCGATGCCCAGCATATGAGCGGTGGAAACCGATGCAATACCTGCGCGTCCCGCGGCGGCGGGGTTCAGAATGATTCCACTGGCGCCGGTATCTACCTCCAGCAACACCGACTTGTGGCCGTTGAAAGAAACGGCAAGGCCCATGCCATTAGATCCGCGCTGTGGATCGTGCATCAAGGTCTGCAGCTTTATGCGATACGGCCGGTACTCTGATACCAACTCGGTGCTCTTGCTCTTGTCCCTTTTCTTAAAGAACTCCAGACTGTCGCGGATCGCGTTCAGGTGGCGAAGGTCTTCATTGCGAGCCAGATCCAGGAACTTTTCGAGCAGCAGTGCACGATCTTCGTCGCCCGGAAGAGTTGCGGAATATCCGCGAATTATGTCCGGGTCGTTTCGATCCAACTCATAAGCCTTCACGAAGCAGGCGCGGGCGCTCTTGCGGCGGAATGAGGCACGGTGCACCAGGGCGGCGCCAAGATAGCAGCGCGCGCAATTCCCATCTAACCCAATGCCGCTCAGATATAACTTGTAGGCATCGTCGAAACTGCCCGTGCGATAAACGACATCACCGAACGCAACACGAATATCTGCCCGGCCCGGAAGAGCGTTCTGTGCGGCTTTGCCCGCCAGGAAAGCCTCATGTAATCTCTCGGCTCGCAAGAGCGACCGCACCAGCCCCACTTGAGACTCGCCATCTTGCGGTTTCGCGGTCACAAGAGCCTGATAGTGTTCCGCGGCTTCGTCGAACTTCCCAGCTAAATAGAGTTTGTCGGCCTCGCTGCGGTCTGCGCCGCCCGCCCAACCTGCGCCACAGACGAGCAGCAGCAGGAGCCATAATCTGTCATTCATCTGAAACGCTTAGTCGGTAGTCTATCCGAGTCAAGAGCGTCAAACACCTGGTCCGGCCAGGCCGCCGGGACCGAGGTGTTGGTGAA
>DATLVQ010000737.1:0-4862 GCA_035577325.1 Bryobacteraceae bacterium
CGCCACTCGGAATTGTAACGGACCGCGACATCGTGGTCGCGGTGGTCGCGCTCGATCTTGATCCGGCCGCGCTCTCGGTGGGCGACATTATGGGTGCAGAACTGGAGACGGCTCATGAGGACCAGGGTGTGTTCGAAACAATCCACCAGATGCGCTCCGCCGGCGTACGCCGCATTCCGGTGGTCACGCGGCAGGGCACTTTGGTCGGAATTGTTTCGATCGACGACCTCATTCAATTGCTTGCGGAAGAGATGACCGAACTGGCGAAGCTGATTTCCCGTGAACAGCGCAAAGAGGCACACGCCCGCCGGTAAGAGCTGCCTTTCGTGCAAGCACTACGCAAGCGCGAGATCTCACCCAGCACAAGAGCGGAATATCGCGCATGTAGCAAAGGCGAGTCCCTGAATTAGCAGTTCTAAAGCGAATTTCGATTAGGCGAGCCACTTGCAAGTTAACTTTGCAGATCAAACGCATTTGTGCAACGAAGCGGGGGCCCGCGATGGCGCGCACCCAGCGTGCCATATCGATGAGCGGTGATCGGCCGGTCACCGCTTGGAAAAGGAGATGTTTGTTATGCTTGCAGTCAAATTAAACGACGAGAAAGCGAGAGAGGCTCTCATCCGGCGTCCCGGATTCGAGGTGCCTCTCTTTCATGGAAGCCTATTCAACATGAATCCGTTCACGTTGATGAGGCGCTTCACGGAAGACTTGGATCGTGCCTTCGGCACGGTGCCAGGTACAGGGGAGACCTTGTCTTGGTCGCCCACCGTCGAGGTAAAAGAAGTGAATGGCAAATTCCTAGTGTCTGCCGAGCTGCCAGGGTTGAAGAAGGGCGACATCAAGGTTCAAGTGACCGAGGATGCGCTGATCCTGGAAGGAGAGCGGACGCAGGAAAACAAAGAAAAGCGGGAGGGCTACTACCATTCTGAACGCAGCTATGGGCACTTCTATCGTTCGATTCCGCTGCCGGAAGGCGCCACTCTCGATAAAGCCTCAGCCGAATTCACCAATGGCATCCTGGAGGTCTCCATCCCAGTGGCGGAAACCAAGCAGAAGCCTCGCGAGGTTCCCGTGTACGAAGGCGGGAAGGTTAAGACCGCTGGCGGGTAGCGTTGGAGGCGGGGGCTGCCGTTATGAGCCCCCGCCGTTCTTAATCGCGCGTGACCCCTGTGTTGACTTACCAAACAGCCATCATCTTTTATCGGATCGCTTCACCGTAATCATGACCTGTTGATCCAATAGCCTGGACTGCTGTTCAGCCGTAGCGAGTACTACGCTGTAGAGGCCTGGTTCGAGAGATCTCGGGATGCGGAACCTGAGGAAGTTGCTCTCTTGCTCAACGATGTGAGCCAGCGCCACCAAAACTCCATCACTGAGGAGTACGTCTGCGACATGAGACCAGTCCAGGTGCTCACCAAACGCAGTCACGACATTCCCCGCCTGCACAACATCGGGTTCAGCCCGCTCGACGTGCGGGATGTCGCGTGGTTCATGGCTGTTTCCAGGTGAGCCGAGGCTTACACCGAGCAACGCCACCATGCGCAATACGCTATGTGTGGTCATCGACTCATCACCTCCATCCCAGGCATCATCGTGGCTGTCTACCGACACTTGGGGTATTGCGCGACCATGTCCGAGTGCCGAGACCGTGTCTTGGTCCCTTTGCAGTCCCAGCACACGGGTTTGTGGGTGTACAGGGCATCGGGAATCGCTTCGGGACGGACAGATTCGCATTCCACAACGTGTCCTTCGGGGCTCAGCAGCGCGGGTCTATGAAACGAAGAGAAATTTCCAAAAGAACGGCCGCACAATACACACTCCTTCCCCGTGTACCAGGAAGTCAACAAATCCTGGATTGGGCACCCGAGCGGAGAAAGGTCGATTTGCCAGATGCAATCCTGGACACAATGTTGACGTTCCGGCCAGCGAGAACAATTCTCGATACGTAGCTCTGGTGCGCCGAATAGTGACGTGACAGCTGCAAGCGGTGCGTCAATTTCCACCGTGGCATATTTTTCTGTCTGGGGGCAGATTACCAGGCGCTTACCGCGATATTCCACGTACGTGCGCACCAGTGCTCGGATGATAAACACGAGTCCGACGATTACGGCTATTCCGACCACCAGGTAAATCGTCAATAAGGTCGTTAGGGATCGTCGGAAGAGGCCATCGATGGCCGTCAACATGGGCCTAAAACCTCCTTCCACAATGGTTGAGCATTAATGAGGCCAAGGCCTGTGTTCATGAATCCACGCCAGATCTCTGACCGCCAGTTCTTCAGTCAGGCTCAATTCCCTCAACCCGTGAGTGAATACGCGCAGTATGCTGGTTGCGCTCAGGCAGCAGCTCCCTTCTCTTGTATGGCGAAGCATCTGGCTGTGGTCCGCAGAAACTCCACGCGAGCCGAAGTCGCTACGCGGTAACCTTCTGTAACGTGCGATCCTGAGCGTTCATGGTGGACTCATTGATCTGGCGAGCTGTTCGACATTGCTTGTGGACGTTGTCTGCGGTCGCGTACGACTTGGTCCGACTGGCGGTCCTCGCGGCGCGCTCCCACCGCGCACTGGCCGCGGAGAATCTGTTCCTCCGGAAACAACTGGCCCTCTTTCAGGAGCGGAAGGCCAGACCACGACGCGCCGACGATTCCACTCGGTGGATAATGGCGGCTCTGAGCCGCATGTTCCCGTGGCGCGATGTGCTGATAAATGTGACGCCCGACACGCTCGTCTGTTGGCACCGTAAAGGATTCCGGCTGTTCTGGCGTTGGAGGTCCAAGCCCACGGGAAGACCCCGCTTGCCCAAGAGCCTCCGGCAACTGATCCGAGAGATCGCCTTCGAGAATACGACCTGGGGAGAGGAACGTATTGCCAACGAGCTGAAACTAAAACTCGGGATTCTGGTTTCGCCCCGGACCGTGGAGAGATACTTGCAAGCTGGAGGCCCGAGGCGAAGAGCAGATCCGCAGCAGCGATGGCTGACTTTCGTCCATAACCATGCCAAGGCGATCGTGGCGTGCGACTTCTTCGTTGTGGTCACGGCCACTTTCCGCACCCTTTACGTATTCGTGATTATGGATGTGGGAACACGGCGAATCCTCCATCCAAACGTGACCGCCCATCCGACTGCGGACTGGACCCTGCAGCAGTTGCGGGAGGCGCTTCCAGGCGACCATGCGTATCGATTCTTGATTCACGACCGGGATAGTATCTTCTCGAAGAAACTCGACAACAGGGTGACGGATATGGGTCAGGGTACTACGAACGCCCGTGCGGGCGCCGAAGGCCAACTCGGTATGCGAACGCCTCGGCGGAAGCCTTCGTCGCGAGTGTCTGGACTTCTTGATACCCCTCAACGAACGCCATCTGAAGATGACCGTCAAAGAGTGGGAAACCCATTACAATCGAGGCAGGCCCACTCCTCATTAGGTCCTGGATTACCGGAACCCGCACAGGACAGCGTTCCGGCCAGTGCCCACAGACACAAGCTGCCGTCTGGTTTCCGCGTTGTGAAGAAGTCTGTGCTCGGTGGCTTGCATCATGAATATCGCCTGGTGAAGGAGGCCGCTTAACGACGACATTTCTTATTGCGGACTACAGCACTCCGTCAGGGGACCGAAAACACCACAGCTTTCCTCGTCCGACACCTTGCATCACTTGAAGTAGCATCGCGAGTCAAACCTAACAGTAAAAACAGACTTGTTTGTATGCTCTTAACCAATGACATCTGTTGCCCTCTTTTTGGCGACCTTAGAATCTAAATATGCAGCATTATTTAGGGCCGCCGACACGCATCTGATTAATGAGCGGGCGACACTCTCGTGACACTCAATAGTACCGGCATCGAATTTCATCCAGCGCGACATCCCTTCCCGACCTGGGCAAGCTCGGATGTGCTCAGCCTGTTGTAGGAGACGGAGAAGTCAATGCAGATAACTAGTAAGCTGTCCGTGCGCCGGGATAAAACCGGCATGTAGTAGGGAATGCAAGAGTCCTACAGGAAAGGAGTAGCGAACCATCCTGGCCTTGAGTCTTGCGCGTGCCGCCGCGAGGCGGTGGGCGAAGCGTAGACAGAGGGAAGTGTTGCAACATGAAGGCCGAGCATTTGGTACGGTGAGCGGATGGGATTTGGCCGGGGATCTCTATTTCGCAAGCGCCAGTTCGCTGCCGAGATTATCGTAACCTGCGTTCGGTGGTATCTTCGGTTCTCACTCAGCCTGCGGGATGTGGAAGAGCTTATGGCCGAGCGGGGCTTGTCAATAGACCACACGACGGTGTGGCGTTGGACACAAACGTATGCCCCGGAGGTGCAGCGCCGGTTGCGAGGGCGGGTCGAGCCAAAAGGATCGACCTGGCACATGGATGAGACTTTTGTACGGATCGCCGGCCGTTGGATGTACCTATTCCGCGCCGTCGACAGCAGTGGGCAAACGGTGGACTTCTATTTGTCCGAAACTCGCGACCGTGAAGCCGCGAAGTGCTTCCTCAGACGAGCCTTGGCTAATCCCGACAACCGCGCACCATACGTATTCGCAAGAGATCGGCTGCGAAGTTATCCAGCGGCCATTCGAGAATTGCAGCACGAAGGTCACCTCCATCGCAATTGTCGGCATCGAACCCGACGGTACGCAAACAATCGCATCGAATCCGACCACCGTCACGTGAAACGGCGATTGCGCGCCATGCAGGGTCCGCGGACTACGGCGACGGCCTGCGCATTGATTGCCGGAATCGAGGCGGTGCAGATGATTCGCAAAGGGCAAGTGCTAGGGATTACCAAAAAGAACCTACATGGGCAGGCGTGGGTATTCGGCAGTCTGCTCGGTCTCAACTAGCATCGTAGCAGAACCCACCCACCACACCGCG
>DATLVQ010000738.1:0-11661 GCA_035577325.1 Bryobacteraceae bacterium
CGCGCCATCCTGCAGGTCAACGCATACCTGCGGAACCCAACCGCCGGTTATCTCGGCCGAAGTTTTCAAATCTACCTCGACTTGCTGGGAGCCCCGAACCAGGTGCAGACGCGCAGCTATGGAAATGAATATTACGTCGTGGTGACTCCGTCGGCGGAGCCGCGCATCGCCGACATACGGCACGCCTACCTGCACTATCTACTCGATCCACAAGCCACCAAGTACGGGATGGAGATTCTGGAGAAGAAGTCGCTCGAGGATTATGCCCAGGGAGCGCCGGCGCTCGACCCAGCGTACAAAGCCGATTTCCTGCTACTGACCACCGAGTCGCTGATCAAGGCAATCGAGGCGCGCCTGCCCGGACACATCGACACGGTGGACGCCGCACTGCGCGAGGGCTATATTCTGGCGCCATACTTCGCCGAGCAGCTGACCGTATACGAAAAACAGCGCGACGCCATGCGGCTTTTCTTTCCGGAAATGATCAAGAAGATCGATCCGGCCCGTGAAGACAAACGCCTGGCCGCCGTCAAGTTCACCGAAGTTGCGCCCATTCGCGCTGCGAAGGGTGCGGTCGCTGAACATCGCGCGGCTCCGGCTGCAAATCCCATCGACAAGGCGCTCGACGACGCCGACCGTCTTTATGCCAACAAAGATTACGAACACGCCAAACCGGCGTATATTCACATTCTGGAGCAAAGCAGCGACAAGGCCGTACACGCGCGCGCATACTACGGCCTAGCGCGCATCGCGGTGTTGCAGAACGATCCTGAGATGGGGGAGCGCCTTTTCCAGAAGGTACTCGATTCTTCGCCCGATGCGTGGATCAAGGCATGGGCGCACGTCTACCTAGGCCGCCTTTCCGACATCGCAGGAAATCGGGACGAAGCGGCTAAACATTATCAAACCGCCCTGGCTCTGGATGGAGCTTCCGCCGCGGCGCGCCACGCGGCACAGCAGGGGATGCAAGAATCGTTTAAGAAAACAAATTGAAGGAGCCTTTTTTCATGCAACGGGTTTTGACGATTTCGACACTTGCGCTCGCCATGACGCTTCCGGCGCTCTGCGCGGACCAAAAGCAGCCGACGCCGAAGTCCAAGGGCGAAATGGAAGCGTTACAGGCGCTGTTCGGGACGCAGGATCCCGACGCTCGCATCAAAGCGGCGGATACCCTGTTAACCAAGTACGCCGATACCGAATTTAAGGGGCTGGCCCTCTATCTAGAAGCCGTCTCCTATCAGCAGAAGAATGATTTCGAAAAGATGATTGTTTATGCCGAGCAGTCGGTACAAGCCGATCCGAAGCAGTACGCCGCCATGCTCATGCTCGCCAAAGGCATCGCACAGAAGACCCGAGAGTTCGACCTCGACCGTGAAGAGAAGCTGACGCGCGCCGAGAAATACGCGAAAGATGCGATGGAAGTCGTCAAGGACGCTCCCAAGCCTAACCCGCAGATCACCGATGATCAATGGAGCCAAGCGAAGAAAGAGTACACGGCGCAGGGGCACGAGGCTTTGGGCTATGCGGCCATGGCGCGCAAGAACTACGATGTTGCGATCGCCGAGATGAAGCTGGCGCTTGCCGACTCTCCCGATCCAGTAACCATGGTTCGCCTGGCCTCGGTCTATAACCAGACCAAGAAACCCGATGAAGCCCTCGCCCTCCTCGATAAAGTGATGGCCATGCAGGATCTGCATCCCAGCATCCGGCAATATGCGCAAGCCGAAAAGGTTCGCGCGACGCAAATGAAATCCGGCGGCGCGAGTCCGGCTTCCGCACCTCCGGCTCAGGTGGATATCAAGAAGCAGTAATCGTTCGGTTGACTATGATGCGTCCCGATCTCTCATCTCTTGAGACTACGATCGGGCACCGGTTTGGCAATCGGGAACTGCTCGGGCGCGCACTCACGCACAGTTCACACGTGCACGAGCAAGGAATGAGCGGCGGACCGCCGCTAGCGGACAATGAGCAGCTCGAATTCCTGGGCGATTCCATCCTGGGTTTCCTGATTAGCGAAGCGCTGGTCGCGCGTCTGCCCGGATATTCCGAAGGGCGGCTTTCCAAGCTGAAGGCGCACATCGTCAGCGCCGCGCATCTTTATGGCGTGGCGGAGCGGCTTCAGTTGGGACAGTACTTGCAGCTTGGCCGCGGCGAGGAAATGAGCGGCGGCCGGTCAAAGCGAACTCTGCTGGTGGACGCGCTGGAAGCGCTGCTGGCCGCTCTCTATTTGGATGCGGGCATCGACAAGGCGCGGGACTTCATCAACCGGTGCGTCGTCGGGGACCCCTCAGTCGACGCCGTTTTCACCGCTGACGAACTTCCCTCCACGCTCACGGATTTCAAAAGCGCGCTGCAAGAACTGGCGCGCGCCCGCAATTTGGCTTTGCCCCGTTACATAATCGTCAAGGAACAGGGTCCCGAGCATTCCAAAACCTTCACGATTGAGGTTCGCCTGGGGAAAGACTGGGTGGCCCAAGCAGAAGGATATTCCAAGAAAAATGCGGCCCAAAACGCGGCGCGCGTGATTTTTGAGCAGCTGAGCAGTGCAAAACCCGGAGCCTCACTCTAAAAGCAGGCTGCGATAACGCCCGTCCAGTAGCGGCGGGATTGTCCCGCCGATAAAATGTCGCGAATTTCTGCGGAGACGCGTGGAACTGCACGGGTTCTGCGCCGGACACGGAACTGAGTGCGGCGGCTAACAGGATACGCCGCAAGCGGCGATCTGGCCTTTCACCAGTCGGCACCAGCGGCTGAAGACCTTCTCAGCCAGCTGTTTCGTGGAGGCGAGATGAGCATGAGGATCAATTGACGGGCGAACGTTAGCGGCGCACGCCGCATCTTCCTGGCACCACTCGAGGATCATATCCGGCGTAACCTCGAGATGAAATTGTAAGCCGTAGATTCGATCGCCGACCCGAAACGCCTGGTTCCGGCAGGCTGCGGAGGATGCCAGCAACTCTGCGCCGGACGGCAGATCGAATGTCTCACCGTGCCAGTGAAAAATAATTTGATCTTGCCTTAGGCCGGCGAAAAGCGGATCTTGGAGAGCGGCATCGTTAAACGTGACCGGCGCCCAGCCAACTTCTTTCACGTCGTTCGCGTAAACTCGCGCGCCCAGAGCTTTCGCGATCAATTGTGCGCCGAGGCATACACCAAGCACCGGCTTTCCGCGCTCGATAGCGTTCCGGACGTAATCAATCTCGCGGGTAATGAATGTTAGGGTATCGTTCGCCGACATCGACCCTCCCAAGACGATTAGCGCATCGGCTTCGTTTGCCGGAGCCACAGTGCCGGGAGTAGCGTACAGATCGGCGTATGCGTAAGGAATCGCATGCGCGTCCAATGCGCCGCCAATCAGGCCGAGGCCGTCGGAGGGAGAGTGCCGGAATACCAGAACCCGCACGCTATTCGCTGGCGCGCTGCGCGACCTGAAAGTGGCTGAGCGATTGCGCGTAACGCGCGACACCCTGGTAGAGTGCTTCGGCAAGCCGCTGCCGGTGGTCGGGCCGCTTGAGCAGCTGCTCTTCCCGCGCATTGCTGAGAAATCCGACCTCTGCGAGAATCGACGGCATCGACGCGCCAATTAACACCACAAACGGCGCCTTTTTCACGCCGCGGTTCTTGGCGGCCGCGTTGTACTTCGTCTCAAACGTCTGCAGGGTCCCCTGTACGTTCGAAGCGAATTCCTTCGACTCCTCGATCTTCTCGTGAAGAGTGATGCTCTGGATCAGATCGCGCAGTTCGTAAACGGACTTCTCGGAGCTCGCGTTTTCACGGGCGGCCAAATCGAGTGCGTCGGCCGACCGGGTGAAATTGAGGTAGTAAACTTCGATCCCACCAATCTTGGGGTGCGGCGACGAATTTGCATGAATGGAAAGGAAGAGATCAGCCTTCTTCTCATTCGCCAGTTCCGTGCGGGCCTGGAGCGGTATAAAGGTATCGTCCGCGCGAGTGTAAATCACTTCGCTGCCGATGCGCTCTTCAATTAATTTTCCAAGGCGCCTGGCGACGTCGAGCACCAGGTCTTTCTCCATGAGACCGCGATGCCCGACGGTGCCCTGATCCGCGCCGCCATGCCCTGGGTCGATCACCACGCGGTTGATTTTCAGGCCCAGAGCGCGAATCAATGAGCGCTCGCCGTCGCTGGTCACGTGCGCGGCCTTCGGCACCGCTCGTACAGTAGATGTACGAGCAACGGCAGCAGGGGCCGGGGTATCATCCATTCCCACGCCGGCTGGCGCCTGCTTCGGCGCCGGTGCGGGAGGTTCCGGCAGTATCACGGCTGGGGAGGTCACGACCTTAGCGCTCATGCGCGCCGCCTGCGTTTTCGCGACGTCTGGCTTAATCGGTGGTGGATCCGAAATTGTAACGGGCTGCACGGGCTTTTCGCGCCGCGGTGGCTCCTGCATGGGCGGCGCCTCGCGCGAGAGAACGGCAACTTCACGACGATCCTTTTCGGGTTCGCGATTTGCCGCTTGTAGAGTGCGCTCTGCCGCCGGAATGGTTCGTGCCGGGCGAAGCTCGATGATCAGCCGGCTGGGATTATCTAATCGAGACACCGAGAATTCGGCGGCTGTCTCCAAATCCAGCACCACGCGCGTCACGCCAGGCACAGTCTCAGCCACGCGAATACGCTTCAGCAGCTTGTCGCCTACTTCGGTGGAGTACAATCGTTTGCCATCGATGGATGGCCGCGCACCCACAAAGTCAAAGAAAATGCGATCGGGATTTTCAACGCGATCCGACCGGACATGAACTTCGCCTGTGATCTCGATGGCGATACGTGTGGTATCAGCAAGGGTCCAGCAGCGCACCGCGGTGACCTCGAGTGGCGCGGCGTGCCGCGCTTCTGCCGCGACCGCCATAGCCGTCACCAGGAACATCGCAGCCGTGAGCCGCCGTGTCATAGTCTAGGGGGTTTTGTAGTACATCCTTCCCATCGCATCCATAAATGCACTAATGGGGTTAGAACCGTCGGCAGGCTTGGCCACTGAGTTATCGGCGCGCTGCTTCTGGGCTTCTTTCGTCTCGTTAAGCGCTTTTCGTACACGAAACACGTAGCTCCGCGTCTCCGGAAATGGCGGCACACCGCCATAACGTTCCACGGTGCCTTCGCCGGCATTGTAAGCCGCCAGCGCCAGGCGGTGATCGCCATTGTAATGATCCAACAAATACTTGATGTACCGGACGCCGCCTTCTACATTTTCGACCGGATTAAAACTATCGGACACTCCAAAACGGCGCGCGGTTGAGGGAACCAGCTGCATCAGCCCGAGCGCGCCTTTGCTCGAAACTGCTAGCGGGTTGTAATTGCTCTCGACCCGGATCATGGAGTGCACCAGGTCGCGATCCACTTCGTGCCGCTCGGCGATGCTATCGACCAGGTTTGCAAACGGCCGCGGTGCATCTTCTCTCGCGGGCGGCAGCTCAATTTGCGGGGCGGTTTTCCCGGCGGTCGCCCGAGGCTGCTTCGCCATGCCGCGCACCAGTTTGCCCGTCCGCGGGTCGGAGCGCACGATCAAAGTGACGGAGGACGGATTGTCTAAAGAGGCCGCTGTCAGGCCGGCCGCGCTCGCTAGGATCACCGAAGATAGTATAAAACAATTTCGCATTTTTATGTTTTATTTATGTGCCACTCAACTAACGCGCTCCGCATCTTTACAATGTTATCATCTCCGCATGAAATGCGCCGGATTTGTGCTGGCTGGCGGCCGGAGTTCCCGTATGGGACAGGACAAAGCCCTGCTCATGTTTAAAGGACGTCCCCTGGTTGAACACGTTGCGGGCGAAGTGCGCCAAGCTGCGGGAAATGTGACTTTGGTGGGTAATCCCTCCCGGTATACTTACCTTGGTTATCCGGTGATTGAAGACATCCTGCCGGCATGCGGGCCGCTCTCCGGCATCCATGCGACGCTGACTCATTCCACCGCCGAGTGGAACCTGGTGGTGGCCTGCGATATGCCGGAAGTCACGGCCGGATTCCTCATGATGCTGCTGGATCGCGCCGCCGCAGGAAGTGCCGATGCCGTCCTCCCCGCCGGTCCTTCGGGGTTGTCGGAGCCGCTCTGCGCGGTCTATCACCGCCGTTCGCTCGAAGCTATTACCGGCGCCCTGGCATCCGGAGTCCGTAAGGTGACCGACGCGCTCCGCGGGCTCGACATCGATGTCTGGCGCGTCCCCGACTCGCGTTATTTTCATAACCTCAACACGCCTCAGGAGTGGTCCTGCTATTCAAATGGCTGAAGAGTTTCCCCATTACATCGAGTTCCGCCATGTATACAAGACGTTCGACAAGCCGGTTTTAGTCGACAGCAATTTTTACGTCGATGCCGGCCAGACTGTGGCCATTATCGGCCGCAGCGGCGTCGGCAAATCTGTCACCCTGGCGCACATCATGGGATTCCTCAAGCCAGACAGCGGCCGCGTCATTGTGGCGCATGAAGATACCACGGACTTCGCCGAGCCCGAACTGCGCCGCATCCGCAAGAAAGTGACCATGGTATTTCAATCCGGCGCCCTTTTTGACTCCATGACGGTGGCCGAAAATGTCCTGTTTTCGCTCGAACTGCGCGATGATTATGACGAACAGAACAAGGAAGACGTAGTAAACGGTCTGCTTAAGATGGTCGATATTTACGAGGCCCGCGACGCTTATCCGGCCGATTTATCGACCGGCTACAAACGCGCGGTGGCGATCGCGCGGGCCCTGGCAGCACAGCCGCAATGCATTCTGTACGACGAGCCCACCACCATGGTCGATCCCATCATGTCCGATCACCTGGCAGAACTCATGCTCCGGCTCAAACGGCAATTGCAGCTCACTTCGGTGGTGGTCACGCACGACCTGGATCTGATGAACCGCGTGGCCGACCGCGTCGTGTTTCTGCATCAAGGGCAAGTCATTTATTTCGGTCCAACGAAGGATTTGGACAAATCGCCCCATCCCCACATCCAGGAATTCCTGGCTCTTGATCGCGTGGAACGGGTCTGATCTTTCAGCGGTCGGCGCCGACCCCGATAAAAAACACACCTGCCAGGATCAGCAGCAATCCGAGCGTTTTTGCCTGTGTGATCGGCTCCTTGAAGAACAGTCGCGACCAGATCAGTGTCCAGACATTGGCGAGCGAAACCATGGGGTACAGCACCGATACCTCCCCGCGTTTTAACCCGAGCAAATAGAAAACCGACGACCCGAGGAATAGCCCGACGCCCGCTGCCAGTCGTACGTTGAGAAACAGATAGCGCAGTCCCTGTCGAATTTTTTGCGCTCCTGATTTCAGCAGCACCGCGCCAAAAGATCCAAAGAACGATGCGACCAGTACCAGCAACATGGACGATACCGGCGTATTCACGTTTTACCACCCCGGCCCATCACCGCGACCCCGGTGACGACGATTGCGATGCCTACCAGCTTGAAAAGATTGAGGGTTTCGTGGAAAAAAAGCACCGAAAGAATGGTGACCCAGACGTAAGTCAGGGCAATTATCGGGTAGAGGATCGAAAGCTCGCCGTCGCGCAGCGCGAAGACCATGAGCACGGTGTTCAACGCGTACAGACAATAGCCACCTAACAGAGGCAAACTGGTGACGTATCCCATGGGTCCAGGCCGGCTCAGGTGGATCAAGCCAACCTTCATCAGCATCTGAGCGGCCGCGCCGAATATGGTGCAACAGAGGACCAACACGATTGACTGCCCCTTGGTCAGCGGCCGGTGATAGATGGGTAGCGTGGTAGCCGGTATCACGCTCCACAGGATAGCAGAGCCAAACCATGCGCCGTCCCGACGTTTTTGTCCGGCTTTCCGCCAACCGCGGTTGCGCTTCCGATACAATGGTTTTACTGTGAGTCAAGAAAAGACCGGACTAGCCGAGGAGGCGCCGGAGCAAACCAAGAAGCCTCGCAAGAGTGACATTCCTCGTGGAGTGATTGCCGAATGGACCGTGACCATCATCCTGCTCCTGTTCGGCACGACCACGCTTGTGCAGGCGTTCGTCATCCCGACCGGATCCATGGAAGATACGTTGCTGATTGGCGATCACCTGCTGGTCGACAAGCTGGCGTACGCGCCGGCCGGCTCGCTTACCCGGCATCTGCTCCCCTATGAAGACGTTAAGCGCGGCGACATCATCGTCTTCCGGTATCCGATTGACATCAAGCAGACCTTCGTCAAGCGTGTCATGGGTGTGCCCGGCGATCACATACGGATGGTAAACAAGCGCGTTTTCTTAAATGGGCACCCGCTCGAAGAGCCGTACAAATACAACAAGACCGAGTATATTGACTCTTATCGCGACAACTTTCCTGGCGAGCCAAATGTTAATCTCTACGCTCCGGCTCAGGAAATGCTCGTGAACAACGTCCAGAACAAGGAGGTCGTCGTTCCGGCCGGGCATTATTTTGCCATGGGCGACAATCGCGACTCTTCGCTTGACAGCCGTTACTGGGGTTTTGTTCCGAGGGAAAATATCATCGGCAAACCATTGATCATTTACTGGTCGTACGACGCCTCAACCGAAGCCCTGTCTAATCCAGCTATCGGGATCGACCATCTCGTTGATCTGATGGAGCACTTCTTTACTAAAACCCGCTGGCGCCGGACATTCAGACTGATCCACGGCTACCCAGTCCAGTAGCTATGTCGAATCACTACGGCCTGATCCTGGCCGGAGGCCGTGGCACGCGCTTCTGGCCGCGCAGCCGGCGCCGTCATGCCAAACAGGTGCTCTCGATCGTGGGAGAGCGCTCGCTCATCCAGTCGACCGTGGACCGGCTCGCCCCGCTCATCCCTCCTGAACGCCTGTGGGTGCTCACCAATGAACATCTCCGCGAAGAGATTGTGCGGCAATTGCCGACGGTACCGCGGCGGCAGATTCTGGCCGAACCGATGCAGCGGAACACCGCGCCCGCCATTGGACTTGCGGCCCAAATCCTGTACTCAATAGATCGCAACGCTGTCATGGGTGTTTTCCCATCGGATCACGTGATCGCGAAGCCGCGGCGCTACCTGCAATTTGCGCGCGCGGCTTTTCAGGCAGCGGGTCAAGGAAAGATCGTAGTGCTGGGGATTGTGCCGCGATGGGCGGAAACCGGCTACGGTTATATTGAATTTCCGCGCGGGACCCACTCCGGTTCCATCGATCCTGTGGGCGTTTTGAAATTTCGTGAAAAGCCGGACGCGCGGACGGCGGCGAAGTACGTGGCAGCGAAGCGGTTCTTCTGGAACGCCGGCATGTTTTTCTGGCGCGCTGAGGTGCTGCTTGACGCCCTGCGGCGCTACCTGCCCAAAACCACAACGATCCTGGCTTCCCTGCCCCGTTTCTCCGACCGGCGATTCACCGCTGCACTTGGCCACGCATTTCCACTCTGTGAAAACATCTCGATCGATTACGCAGTTCTCGAGCGCGCAAAAAATGTTGTCGGGTTGGCTTGTGACGACATCGGATGGAACGACGTGGGTAGCTGGAACGCAGTCTACGAGCTATTACCGAAGGATCGCGACGGTAACGTGGCGCGGTCGCGCATCGTTTCGGCGGGCAGCAGTGGCAATTACATTGACGCCGGAAACAAATTGGTCGCACTGCTCGGGGCCAACGATCTGATTGTGGTCGACACGCCAGACGCCCTGTTGATTGCCGACCGCGACCGCGCGCAACAGGTGGGTGAACTGGTAAAGCTCCTCGAACAAAACAAGAGGGAAGACTTACTGTGATGGCTGCGCGGCGAACACGCCTTCCAAGATTTTGACGGCCGCGTCCACTTCCTTCTCGGTCACCGTGTAGGGCGGCAGGAACCGCAAAACGGTGTCGTGCGTGCAGTTGATGAGCAGGCCCTGCGCCTGGGCATCGAGCACCATCTGCTTGCCAGGCACGGTCATGTCCAGGCCGATCATGAGACCCCGGCCGCGCACCTCGCGGAGGAAAGCGTGCTTGCGCGCTAGCTCCTGGAGGCGACCACGGAAGTAGTCGCCCACGCGTCGTATCGATGGCAGCAGGTCTTCGAGAATGTCGAAGAACTCGATCGCGACCCGGCATGCCAGCGCGCTTCCTCCAAATGTGGAACCGTGCATTCCGGCGCCAATGGCGGCCGCGGCTCTCTCGTTGGCTACGATCACGCCCAGCGGCAGGCCGCATGCCAGCGGCTTCGCCGCCACCATGACGTCAGGCAGCACGACGGGCGCACCAAGCTGGTAGCCGAACCAAGTACCGGGCCGGCCGACACCGCATTGGATCTCGTCGAAAACAAGCAGCGCATTGTAGCGATCCGCCAGCTCACGCGCCTTCCTTCCATACTCATTGGAAATGGGAAAGATGCCGCCTTCACCTTGAATCCACTCGATGACGATCCCCGCCGTGCGGTCGCTAAAAGCCTGCTCCAGCGCGGCGACATCGTTGTGTGGAAGAAATTTGACGCCGGGCAGCAGCGGCTCGAAATCTCGCCGGTACTTCGGCTGGCCCGTGATGGAGAGAGCGCCCAGCGTTCTGCCGTGAAATGAATTCTCGAGCGACAAGATCTCAAATTTCTCGGCATTGATCTTTGTGCCATGTGCGCGCACCATCTTGAGTGCACCTTCCATGGCCTCGGTGCCGCTATTGGCGAAAAAGGAACGCTGCAGCCCGCTTACCTCGGCGAGCTTTTTCGCCAAGGCACCCTGGAAACGGTGGTAGTAAAGATTCGAAGAGTGAATCAGCAGGCCGGCTTGCTCGCGAATTACCTCGACTATGCGTGGATGCGCGTGGCCCAAAGCATTGACGCCGATTCCGGCAATGAAATCAAGATAGCGCCTGCCGTCCAGGTCATACAGGTAGCAACCTTCGCCGCGATCGAGCACCAGCGGATAACGGGCGTAGTTCTGCAGGAGAAATGCGCGCTCCAGGTCCATGACATGCTGGGCGTCCGAGGCGGCGGTGGTGTTATCGGGGGTCGACGTAGCGGAACTCATCAGTACATCATACAATCTCATCCAATGAGCAAAACGGCATTTCTGTTTCCAGGACAAGGCTCACAATTCGTCGGTATGGGAAAGACGCTCGCGGAATCGTACCCGGCAGCGCGTCTGGTTTTCGAGACCGCGGACCAGGCTCTTGGATTCGCCATTTCGCAAATGTGCATCGAGGGCAGCGAAGAAGACTTGAAGCTTACGGAAAACACCCAGCCCGCTCTTCTTACCGTGTCCATTGCCGCGTTCACGGTATTGCGCGAACTGGGAGTGCGTCCCGATTACGTTGCGGGTCATAGCCTGGGGGAATACTCCGCGCTGGTCGCGGCCGGATCCCTGAAGTTTACCGATGCCTTACGCCTGGTGCGAAAGCGAGGCCGCTTCATGCAGGCAGCCGTTCCGCCAGGACAAGGAGCCATGGCCGCGCTGCTCAAGCTTCCGGCGGGCCAGCTCGACGAGGTCCTGCGGAATGCAGCGCAAGGCGAGGTTGTCAGCGCGGCAAATTTAAATGCGCCCGACCAGGTAGTCATCGCCGGACACACCAGCGCTGTAAACCGGGCGATGGAACTCGCGAAAACCGCGGGAGCGCGCCGCGTGGTGCCGCTGGCAGTCAGCGCGCCCTTTCATTGCTCGCTGATGAAACCCGCGCAGGACAATATGGCGCCTGAGCTCGGCGCCACTACATTTGACGATCTCGACTGGCCCCTCATCAACAACTGGCAGGC
>DATLVQ010000739.1:0-2362 GCA_035577325.1 Bryobacteraceae bacterium
GTCATGAGAACACCGCGCTCGGCGCCCACAGCCTCGATGGAGAGGTCGAGAATCATCTGGAACAGCTCGGGCAACGACTTGTCCTGGTTGAGTTCGTTGCCGGCTTTGATCAGCGCGCTCATCTGGACCGAACCGGTCTCGAGCGTCTTCCCACCGAGCACGCCTTTCAGATCGGCAACAATGGTGGACGACGTCGGGATGTCGGCGTCGTTCGGAAGCTGGACAAACGTGACGTCCGCGGCGGGTCCGGAGTGCCCCTGGGCGTCGTAGAGCATCACCAGGTGCCCGGCCGCGATGCGGTCCCCGGAGCGCAGCCGGACGGCGCCATTCAGACGATTGTTGTTGAGCAGGGTGCCATTTTTGCTGCCAAGATCGCGGACATTCCAGTCGTCGCCTTCGCGCTCGAAAATCATGTGCTGGCGTGAAAGACCCGCATCCTCCGGGAAACACAATTCGGTGGTACTGGAGCGGCCGAGCGTGATCTGGTCACCCTGTAACGTGATGGTCCTCGACTGACCGTCGGGACACTGAATCTTGAGTTCGCGGGCGCGCGCGGGGGCCATCACGCGCTAGTTTACCGCATGCGGGCCGCGGAGAGCGCGAGTAGCGGCGATTCGCCGCAGTTGCAGTCCTACATTGTCTAGCCGACTTCTACGGATTGTGCACGCGCTGCCGTAGAACGCTCAGCCAGCGGACAAATTCGATCCGGAAGGTCAGATGTTCGCGATGCGGCTGCTACCTGCCCCGGTGGCGGGCGGCGTCGGCTTCCACCTGCTTGAAGCCCGCCGGAACCTCGAATTTCGAGCTGTCCACTGTGGCCGCGGAGAACCCGCTCAGCTCGATGGTCATCTCCATCAGGGAGCCGGAGGCGTCGCCCGAGCCCTGTGGGGCCGCACCCGTTTCACCACCGGATTCCGCCTGATCCTGCTTCTTTTTCTTTCCGAAGCCGCCAAAGCGGCCGCCGAGCACGCTGCCAATTGACGGCTTGTCCGCCTGCTGGTCCTGCTGTGGTGGCGGAGCCTGAGCGGCCTGGCCGTTCTGCGGCTGTCCCTCTGCGTGGACACCCATCTTTACGATCTGGAACACCGGCATGCCGTTGAGCTTGGCGCCTTCTTTGTAAACCTCCGCCATGCCCTTGGCCATATCCGGCCTTCCGCCCATCATGCCCATGCCTCCCGGCGCCCAGTCCAGCTTCTTGCCCATGCGCTTGTAGAAATCCGCGATTTCGTTATACCCGGCGGCTTTCGGCGCGAGCCACATGTCGGCGGTCATGTTCATCCCGCCCTTGTTGCCGCTTTCCTTATCGGCGCCTTCCATCTCCATAGTCAGAATCATCTCGTGGGTGTCGAAACCGGCAAACTGCTTTTTCTCGCCCGTGTCCTTTACCGAAACTTTGAACTGGACGTCGGCCTTTTGAGCATCCGGAGAGGCTTTCATCTTCTGTGACATCTCGTCCATCATTTGCTTCATCTGCGCGAAGGTCATCACCGAGTACTGCTTTTTATCGAAGTCGATATTGGTGATGGTTTCCTTGCCCAGGTCGATGACCGAGGCGTGGTGCGGGCTCCAGTGCACCATACGGTCGCCTTTGACGGCCACGGTGTTCACCATGGGCTCGCGCGCCTGCTTCGAGAACGCGCCGGCGAACTTCATCATGCCGGCCATCATGCCGCCCGTGATTTTCGACGTCTGGTCGTAGCTGAAATCGCCGAACGCAGGCAGACAGGCTGCAACCAGAAATATCGCGGTTTTACGTATCATAATCTATCCTAACTCAGTTATCGTAAGATACTTGGGTTTCTGTGGACAATTAGCCCTTGGATAACACATGACCGAAAAAAAACTGGACGGAAAAGTAGCCGTAATCACGGGTGCGAGCAAGGGTTTGGGCAAGGCCATGGCGATGGCCCTGGCGGCGGAGGGCGCGCAAATCGCGCTGGTGTCGCGAAATATCGAGCAATTGAACGAGGTTGGGCGTGCCGTGAAAAGCGCCGGCGGCGAGGCGCGCGTGTTTCAGGCCGATGTCGCCGAAGAGGAGCAGGTGCGCAAGCTCGAGCGCGACGTGACCGGGGCGTTCGGCAAAGTCCACATTCTGATCAATAACGCCGGCATCAACGTCCGCAAGCCGATCGTCGAGTTCACGCTCGAAGAATGGAATCGCGTGATGAACACCAATGTTACGAGCGTCTTCCTGATGTGCCGTTCGTTCATCCCGCACATGAAAGGCGCGGGCTATGGCCGCATCATCAGCATGACGTCGATCATGAGCTGGGTTTCGCTCCCCGGCCGCGCCGCCTACTCGGCAAGCAAGACGGCGCTGCTGGGCGTGACGCGTGCGCTGGCGCTCGAACTGGCCGGCGAC
>DATLVQ010000740.1:0-2648 GCA_035577325.1 Bryobacteraceae bacterium
ACGGGCGTGATGCAGTTCGTTGTGCAGCTCGCGCATGAAATAATCTGAGCGGGACTCTGCCGGAATTGATTCACCGCATGGATCACGGTGGGAACATCCTCGCTTTTCGAAGGAGCGGACAGGATGACAAAGCGCGCCCCAGCGTCAATATGCTTTACAAGATCAACTCGCTCTCTAAAGACGCCCGTACACTCGAACACCACATCAATGCCCATTTCGCGCCAAGGAAGTTTGGCCGGATCTGTTTCGCTCAGAATCGGATAGGCCTTGCCGTCAATCTGCAGGCGGCCGTCATCCGTGCGGACTTCCCTCGCCCATCTTCCGTACACCGTGTCGTATTTCAAAAGATAGGCGAGATTATCTGCTGTCAACACGTCGTTAACGGCGGTCAGCTGCAAAGCAGGATTGTCCAGCACTATCTTCAGAGTCGCTCTGCCTATTCTTCCCAAGCCATTGATTGCGACGTTCAGCATCTCGTCTTTCTCCTCATGTAGTTTCGAGTGCGCGGAGTACTAGATAGATCATGCTCTAACCTCTACTTCGTAATCCCGGCCCTCCCAACGTTGCGTTTCAGCCCAGAAGAACGTAAACCGTACGGGCGCCCTCTGCTGGTTGGACACACGGATATCGACGAAGTGCGTCCCCAGGTCAGTGGCGATCGCAACACTGTCTTGGAAGGTTTCCCATTCGTTGGAGGTCCAATGCAGCCGGAAAGCTGCTTGAGTCTGAATCCGCAGGACCTCGCCAGCCGCCATAGCCCGCACCCGATGCGTCGGCTTCCAAATCTCCAGGTCCGTTCGACCCCGTTTGTTCAGGTAGCGCTCAGCCACAATCGGGATGCGGTCGAACACCTGGCCATCCCTGTTGGAGCGGAGTAATTTGATGTACTCGGCATGGGCCCACATCAGCGGCATCGCCGCGCCAGCGCACTGGCCGAAGTGCCTACCATGACCAGAACGGTCAGGTTCGTCCCAAACTTGCTCAGGAACCAGGCCTCCACGGGACGCGAATCCCTCCATCGCCCGGATAAATGGCTTTACATCCCTCCCGGCGGCGAACTCATAGTGGCCCCGCTCGCCTGTCAGCAAGGGCCAGAGTCGTCCTTTGCCCCAGCCTTGAAAGGGCCCTCCGTCGGGGCGTAGGCCATAGCCGTCGTGGTTGTAACGATGCCAGCAGGGACCGTACGGAGTAACAACCTTGAGGACGGTGTCCACAACACCAAGCGAGTCTTCGACCAATGTATCTCTAGGGGACCGCACGCCGTAGCGAACCAGTTCAAGAAATCCCGCGTCGACCACTTCCTTTGCGGGAAATACTATGCGTTCGCCTGGTGGCCGGTTGCGGATTGCTAGAGTCCCACAGTTGGGATCTTCCGGCGGTTCGGGATTATTGATGTCGACTGGATTGATTCGAATATAGTGTTTGGGGATCCCTCGAACCAACGTGCCTTGCGTCGTAACCGTCCATCGCTCTATGTGGGACTCAAGGAAATCCGCGTACTCTTCGATAAATACGGCAATGTTCTGTTCGCCGTGACCCCTGGCGAAGTCCGCCGCGCAAACGAGACCAGCGATGCTGGCGGCAAGCGTCGATGGGGAGTATCCGCTATTTTCCTCCCAACGGTCCTGTTCGGTGGCTGGTCCATGTCGGATCAGAAATCCGGCGGCGGCCTTCACCATCGGATAGGGTTCGAAATCGCCAAGTGTGCCCGCTTTCCAAAGGCGCCAGGCAAGCATGATGGGAAACGCAATCTGGTCCAGTTGGATACCACGCCAATAGGGGGTCCCATCAATCCAGAAGGCTTGTGCGAAGCCGCCATCCGGCTGTTGCGAGCACGCTAGGTACACCAGTGCCCGGCATGCAGTTCCCGTGGCGCCACATGCCAGCAGCGCTGTCACACTGTTAACCATGTCGCGTGTCCATACCAAGTGATAGCCGCCGAGGTCTTCGTCTCCCTTGGCCTCTCCCCAAGGAATGCTGGCCGAGGCTATGACCGCGCCAACAAAGGTTTTGTCTTCGTGCGCCAGTAGCAGGCTGTGGCTAATGCAATACAAACGCCCGTCGTCACCCGAGTGATCTTCGAGCCGGGCGATCTCGCCCGTGGCACGGCGCCATTGCTCAACGTATCGGTCCCGGTGGTGCGCAAAGGGCACACTTAGCGACTGAAAAAGCGTCGTAATCGCAGCGTGGGGGCTGTCACCGAATGCCAAACCAAGTGTGAACTGCGAGGATTTCGAGATGTCAACTTGCCCGACCACCGCAACATTGCCGTTCTCCGCCCGTTCAAAGTCCCAATCGAGTTTCAGATTGTCCTTCAAGTCTTGCCAACCGTCGGAGGCGCCGACGTACCCGCACGATGCCTCGACGAACCCGGCATTCGTACCCATCGCCAGGTAGGTCCCGCCCTTCCACGCGAGGAGGATCGTGGTGCCCGCTATCCGTAGGCGTCGAGCGGAATTGCCCCATCCACCGACTTCCAAATGGGGTGCCAGCAGTGCGTATATTCGCAAGCGATTCATCCATTCAATGGTCGCTTCAACCCGCAGATGAATGAGCACACACGGCTGATGCGGGTCCGCTATGATCTCTTTAACCAGCCGATAACGCCGTCCGCGGTCGGTGCTCTCGATGTGGTAGCCAAGAGTGTG